>WBUW01000270.1 GCA_008933495.1 Pseudorhodoplanes sp. | reverse complement strand
CAGCGGCAGCGTGCGCGTCGCCTCGCCGGACAGCGCAAGCGCACCCTCCGCGCTCACGGCGACGGCATAGTCGCCGGCCGCGCCTTCCACATTGTCGACATCGAGATGGAGCGTGGCGGTGTCGCCGTTGCGCAGGAAGCGCGGCAGCGTCGCCGTCATCACCACCGGATCGCGCACGACGACATCGGCCGCTGCCTTGCCGACTTTCGTCTTGCTCCAGGCCACCGCCATGACGCGCACGGTGCCGTTGAAGGCGGGAATGTCGAAACCGACCTCGGCGGTGCCGTCCGCCTTCACGGTCACGATGCCGGAATAGAGCGCGACCGGCTTCTGCGCGGGCGGGCTGCCTTCGATGCCGCCCTCCGGGCCGCCATCGCCGCCGGTCCGGATCTGCCCGCGCGTTCCCGCCATGCCGTCGATGAGCTGGCCATAGAGGTCGCGGATTTCCGCGGTCAGCCGGCGCTGGCCGAGGAAATGATCGTCGGGTGCCGGCGTCTTGTATCTGGTCAGATTGAGGATACCGACATCGACGGCGGCGACGACGACGCGCGCCTCCTCGCCCGAAGACAGGCCGGCGATGCGCACCGGCACGCGCAGCGCGCGCTCCGGCCGCATCGCCGCCGGCGGGGTGAGTTCGAGCGCGAGCGTGCGCGCCTTGCGATCGATCGAGAACCATTGCACGCCGATGGCGCGGCCGGGCATGCGTTGCGCCTTGGCGTCGAGCGGACGGCGCAGCGTGGCGACGACATAGGCGCCATTGCCCCAGTCCTTGCCGATGGCAACGCGCACGCGGTTCACGCCCGGTTGCACATTCGAGGCGGTCGAACTGAGCAGGCGGTCGCCGACGACATCGAGCGTCAGGCGGCCGGCAGTGCGGGCGGTCACCGCGATATTGATGCTGTCGCCGGCGCCGTATTCCGGCTTGTCGAGGGCAATTTCGAGCACATCGGGCGTATCGGCGCTGGCCTCGGCATAGAAGCCGGCATCGAAGGTGATCGCGGTGAGCGGACCGCCACTTTCGCCGGTGGAGACTTCCAGCCGGTAGCGGCCCCAGGTCACCGGCAGCGAAATCCGCCCCGGCCTGTCGGCGGCCACCGAGACCTGTCCGTCGGCGACGCGCCGCGTTGTCCTGACCGGCTCGTATCCCCAGTTGCCGCTCTCGCGATACCACTGGTAGCGGGTTTCGATTTTCAGAAGCTCGTAGCGCAGGCCTTCGCGCGCGATCGCGGTGCCGTCCGGCCGCACGAACACGACATCGAAGGTCGCATTGTCGTTGTCGTTGAGCGCGCGTCCGCTGAACAGCGGCTTGACGCCGATCATGGTCGATGCCGGCGTCACCGGCAGGGTGAGCTTGCGCTCGACCGCGCGTCCGCCGTTCTCGGCCAGGCGCACGATGATGTCGGCGTCGAGCAGGCGCGTGGTCGCCGGCAATTTGGACAGCAACACCTGGAACCTGGCACGGCCCTGCGCATCGGTCTGCGGCAGGTCTTCGAGCGGCTCGCGCGCGGCGGTCACCTCCTCGTCGGCGATCCCGAAACCGTATCCGGGATAGCCGGCGCGCTCCCTCGCCGGCGCGATGGCGATTTCGCCTTCGATGTCGAGATTGGCGGCCGGCGCCCCGTACAGAAAACGTCCTTCGAGCGCGATCTCGGTCGGCGCGCTGCGCGCGAGATTCCTGGCGGCCGTGGTCAGTTCGAATTCCAGCCGGTCGGCAACGTAGTCCTCGACGAGGAAGGTGGCTTCGCCGATGGCCGGGCGCCTGGGATCGGTGAACGCCTTCACTCGCCAGGTGCCGGTTGCCGCCGACGGCGTGAGCGGCAGGCTGAGCGAATAGCCGCCGATTCCCTGATCGCTGAGGACCGCGCGGCGGTATTCGACGCCGTCGGGACGCGCGACGATGAGCGTCAGCGGCACACCACTGGCCGCCGCGCCCTGCGGATCGCGCACGAGCGCGGTCAGATGCACGGTCTCGCCCGAGCGGTAGACGCCGCGCTCGGGATAGACGAAAGCGTCGAGCCCGTCCGGCACGCGCCGGCCGGCGACGCCGCGGTCGCTCAGATCGAAAGCCGGCGCTTTCAGGCTCAGGAATGCATAATCGCCGCGCGCGTCGCTTGCGATCAGGAGCGCCGGCGCCGCGCCACCCTCCCCGCGCGCAAGGTTTGCCTCGAACGAGACGCGCCCCTCGCCGTCGGTGCGCTTGACCGCGAGCACCTCGTTGGCGCGCGAGAGCAGGCGCACCTCGGTCTGGCTTTTCGGTTCGGCAGCAGCCAGCGAATGCACGAAGGCATGGATACCGTCATTGCCGGAATAGGCCGACAGGCCGAGATCGGACACGATGAACCATTGCGTGGCCAGCGCGCCGTAATCATCACTCGCCGCCGCCGCGTTTTTTGGCTGCGCGATCATGGCATAGACGCCGGGCGCCAGCGCCGGCAGCGCCTGGTCGATCGGAAACGCCGTCGTCACGTCGGCATTGAGCGTCTGCTCGACGGCGAGTTCGCCCGCCCAGACGCGGATGCCGGTGTCCCCGGCCAGCCGCTCGACATCATAGCGGTAGAGGCTGCGCTGGAAATCGCTGCCGAGCACGGTGTTGATCAGGTTGCGGTCGCCGACGCGGTAGATTTCGATCGCCACCGCTTTGGTGTTGACGCTGACCACCGGAATGCCCTGCTGGCCGGTGCGCGGCAGCACATAGGCGCGGCTGGTGAAGCGCACGAACGGCTTGCGGTCGCGCACATAGATGTTGAGCTCGGCCGACCTGGCGAGCGTCTCCTTCACGCCCGACGGCAGGCCGGCGCGGATCGTCACATTGTAGCGCTCGCCGTGCCTGAGCCCCTCGACGCAGAGTTGGCGATCGTCGGCCGTGACCGCCGGCCGGTCCTGGCCGGCAACGGTGACGAACGGCGAAAAGTCGACGCGCCGTCCGGCCAGCGGCTCGGAAAACTGGAAGCAGGCGCGCGGCGAGGCGGCATCGGAATCGACCGAATAATCGACCAGCCGGAAGCCGTGCTCGTCGCGCAGCCGCTCGTAATGCATGCGCACTTCGGCGAGTTCGCGCAGTTCGAGCGACTGGCGCAGCGCATCGAGCGCCGGCCGCCAGATTTTGCGATCGGCGAACGTGCGCCCGATCAAAACAAGCGCGTCGGCTTCCTCGCCGCGGTCATTGGTGCGGCGATAGGCGATGTAGGCGGCGGTGCCGGCGCGTTCGAGCAAGAGCGTGCGCTCGCTCTCGCTGCCGGGACGGATGAGCAGGACGGCGCGCGCCAGCCGCAGCCAGTTGCCGGCGTCCTGCGGCGCGGCAGCGATCGCCTGCCCGAGCAATTGCAGGCCGCTGCGGAAGTCGCTTTTCTGGAAGGCGGCCTCGGCCTCGCGCCGCAGCACCGGCGCCGGTTTCCCGACCGGCCCGGCATCATGCTTGATCTGCGCCTCCAGCCGGACCGCGGCTTCGGCAAGGTCGTCGCGCTCGAAGGTCTTGGCGGCGAAGGCGGACGAAACGATCGGCAAAACGCACGACAAGGCAACGAGCGCGGCCAGAATGCCGGCACGGACGGGCACGAACATGGGAACGGACCTCCTCCCGGGAGACGGACACATGATCAGCTCATTCCGCAAAGGTGTCGAGGTCGTGACCGAAGGCGGGAGCACGCGTGGCAGCCGGCGGCTTGGCTGCGGCCGGCGGGCGGCACGAAAATTGCCGAACCGGGCTGCGATATTGCCGCTTTCACTTCATCCGGCGCTTTAGGAGTAATTCTTTAAGTGGCTGAGAAGCATCTGGACAATGGCCGCCCGCCCGACGATATCGGTGTCGCCGGCCGCGCGCGCCGGCGCCCAGCAACGGGCGCCCGCCGGATGCTATGGTCCGCCGGTCGCGGACCAGGACGGCACAGCGGCCCCGTAGCTCAGTGGATTAGAGCAGCAGCCTTCTAAGCTGTTGGTCGGAGGTTCGAGTCCTCCCGGGGTCGCCAGTTCTTTGTCACCTAACAGTAAGCCACCAACAACAACGTGACTGCATTGCGCGATCTCAAAATCCTCGACATTGTTGACTCAGTTCGATAAACGGCCATCCTCCCTCCCCCGCTCCGCATCACACCGGCAGATTGTCGTGCTTCCGCGCCGGCATCTCGACGTGCTTGTGGCGCAGCATGGCGAGCGCGCGGGCGAGACGCATGCGCGTCGCGTGCGGCATGATCACGTCGTCGATATAGCCGCGCTCGGCGGCCACGAACGGCGAGAGAAACCGCTCCTCATATTCTTTGGTGCGCGCGGCGATCTTCCCCGGATCGCCCATGTCGGCGCGGAAGATGATCTCGACCGCCCCCTTGGCGCCCATCACCGCGATCTGCGCCGTCGGCCAGGCATAATTGAGGTCGCCGCCGACATGCTTGGACGCCATCACGTCGTAAGCGCCGCCGAACGCCTTGCGCGTGATGATGGTGACGAGCGGCACCGACGCCTGCGAATAGGCGAACAGAAGCTTGGCGCCGTGCTTGATCAGCCCACCATATTCCTGGGCAGTGCCCGGCAAAAATCCCGGCACGTCGACAAAGGTGACGATCGGGATGTTGAAGGCGTTGCAGAAGCGAACGAACCTGGCGCCCTTGCGGCTGGCGTCGGAATCGAGCACGCCGGCCAGCACCATCGGCTGGTTGGCGACAAAGCCGACGCTGCGCCCGGCGATGCGGCCGAAGCCGGTGACGATGTTGCGCGCAAACGCCGCGCCGATCTCGAAGAAGTCGGCCTCGTCCACCACCTTCTCGATCAGTTCCCGGATGTCGTAGGGCTTGTTGGGATTGTCGGGGATGAGCGTGTCGAGCGAATGATCCACGCGCTCGATGTCGTCGAAGCTCGGCCATTCCGGCACGCCGGCCTCGTTGTTGGCGGGCAGGAAGTCGATC
>WBUW01000269.1 GCA_008933495.1 Pseudorhodoplanes sp. | reverse complement strand
GGCCGGTTCGCTGTTCTCCCCACGCTGCCAGCCTTCTTTCTCATTCGTCAGCCACGCCGGCCGGCTTGGCCGCTGCGATCCGGCGGAGAATCGGCGGGCAGGGGCGCAATGCGGATTCTGCCGTTCGGGAGGATAGCGGCCACGGGTCCGTTGGTGGCTTAATCAGCGTGCGCGTGTCTGGCGATCCAGGAAGGTTGCGGCCGCCGTTTTCTTAGGCAAGTCCGATAATTCATTGAATTAGCATGAATAATTCATCTTTTGCGGATCGCCGTCCGGTGACCTTTGCCTTATGGCCGCGTTCCAGCGACCGGCAAAATTGCGTGCCTTTTGTGCAACATGGTCCTGAAAACCGTTCCAAACGGCTGTGGGAGAGGCGCTTCTTCGTTGCGGCATAAAGAGCAGCGGCTAAGGTGAGTGTGCGACGGAGGGGGGCAACCCCGGGTCGCCCATCTTGGTGTCTTCGGGGGAAGACTTCGCAGTAGCCAGGGCGGTTCGCGGGGGACAAGGGAACCTCTTAAGGGTGCTAGCCCGACGGAGACCGAACCCTCCCTAAAGCAAACTTGGAGGTTCAACATGAAGATGGTGAAAAGCCTTCTCCTCGGCTCCGCCGCCGGTTTGGTGGCAGTCGCTGGGGCGCAGGCAGCCGATCTTCCCGTTAAGGCCAAAGCGGTCGAATACGTGAAGGTCTGCAGCCTGTATGGCGCCGGATTCTACTACATCCCCGGCACCGACACCTGCATCAAGATCGGCGGCTTTGTCCGCGCGGAGTGGGACCACAATGCGGCCGGCTCGTTCGCGCCGTATGTGGACGGCACCAACGGTCTCTACACCCGTGACGGCAACGTGCTTAATCAGCGCGCGCGCGGCGTGGTGACGTTCGACACCCGTTCGCAGACCGAGTTCGGCACGCTGCGCTCGTACCTGCGCGCCGGCTGGCAGTGGACGTCGCAGGACGCCACGGTCGGCGGCTCGGCGGCGACGGTCTACCTCGACCGCGCCTTCATCCAGATCGCCGGCTTCACCTTCGGCAAGACGCAGTCGTTCTTCGACTTCTTCTGCACCGGCTGCTACTCGCTGATGACCAACAAGCTGTGGGTCGACACCGGCGGTTCGGGCACGCCCCTGGCTGCCTATACCGCGCAGCTCGGCAACGGCGTGACCGCGACGCTCTCGATCGAAGACTATACCGAACAGCGCCTGCCGATCGTCGATGCCAACGTGGCGGTTGCCACGCTGTGGCCGGCCGGAGCCACCCAGACCGCTCTCAACCGCGGCTACAACATCCCGGACATCGTGGGTAACATCCGCGTTGACCAGGCTTGGGGTTCCGCGCAGGTCATGGGCGCGCTGCATAACAATGCGGCGAACTATTACGGAGCCGCAGGCGCCAACATCACATCTCATCCCGACGAAGAGTGGGGCTGGGCTGTCGGCGCCGGCCTGACCCTGAAGATGCCCTGGAATGCCAAGGACACCCTCTCCGGTCACGTGACCTATTGCGAAGGCGCGGCCCGTTACTGCTCCAACCCGTCTGCTGCGCTCGGCAGCGGCTCCGGCTTCGGTCTCGTCAACGAGGGCGAAATCGGCGTGGGCTGGATTGCCGATGCCTACTACAACGCGAGCAGCGTCGGTTCGCAGCTCGACCTCACCCAGGCGTTCAGCGCGGTTGCCGCGTTCGAGCACTACTGGACCCCGACCCTGCGCACTTCGATCTATGGCGGTTACTTCGAGTTCGAAGCCAACTCCGCCTTGGTCGACACGCGCTGCACGGCCGTTGCCCGCGTGGGCGGCGGTACGCTCGGTGCCGGCTGCGCCGACTGGTCGGCCTGGCAGGTCGGTTCCCGCACGCTGTGGAACCCGGTTGCCAACCTCGATGTCGGTCTCGACATCATCTACACGGAAGTCGATTCCGCTATGAAGGGTGGCTCCTATGCGCAGGCCACGGATGGCCTGCCGCCCACGCTGATCGTGAACGACACGCACGTGTGGTCCGGTATCTTCCGCGTCCAGCGCAACTTCTGGCCGTGATCGTCTGATCATAGCCTGACGTTAGGAACCCCCGGCGGTCCTCCGCCGGGGGTTTTTCTTTGCCGGGAGGTATCGCCGCGCATGTTTTCGCGTCCGGGCGGCGGCGAAAGCGCCCGCCCGGCGGCATACGTTCGGTCCCGCGGGCGTCGGCCGTCTCGCCGGCATTTTTCGGTATCGCGCGAAGCTGCAACCGCCAACGCGCGTCGGGGCCGGCCGCGCCCGAACAGGACGTGCGAACCAGACTTGGCGCAAGACTTGGCGCAAGACTTGGCGCAAGACTTGGCGCAAGACTTGGCGGAGGGTACCCGAGGGCACTTGGGCCCTGACACCCTCAGCGCCAACTGCCGGCAAATCGCTGCCTAGATTCAGCAGGTCAGGAATCTGCAAGAGGGCCCATGGTTCATGGAAATTGTCCCCCGCGTTGGAGCCGCGCGCACCTCCATAGTCAACTACTGCCGTCAATGTCTTCAGACCAATTCAAGTCTCAATGACCGTCCGACGATTCGCGCCGCCCGTTGCAGGGTCGCAAGGGTCACGTTGCCGTCCTTCGGGTCAAGCAGGCGGCCAACCTGACTGCGGCTGGTTTTCATGCGTCGGGCAAGACCGCTGCGCGAAAGCTTATTGGCCTTCATCGCCTGTTCGATCTGCCACGCCAGCACTTCCTTGATGGCCATAGCCTCGAATTCTTCGCGCTTGCCTTCGCCTGCGAGGAAATCGTCGAGAGTGGTAAGCCTGCCCGTCGTACGGGCCCTTTTCGGCCTGTTCGGTCTTTTCTTCATCGCGGCCTCCTTCAAGCCTCGAATTCGCGTTTGCGCCTGCGCGCCAGCGCTACGTCTTCGTCCGGCGTCTTCTGGGTCTTCTTAATGAAGCCATGCAACGCCAATATCCGCCCCTGATGCATGCTGAACAGCACACGGGCGATACGGTTGCTCGGCAGCGTGCTGCGGACTTCCCACAGCCCGTCGCCCAGCGCCCGGCACAGCGGCATGCCGACAGGCCAACGATATTGGATGCGCATCAGGTCCATCCCGATGGCGTTGCGGTCCGCCTCGTCCAGATCGCGCAACCAGTCGCGGACGACCTCCGTCCCGCCGCGCGTCCGGTAGAACACCACCGGGATCTTGCGGGGATGTTCAGGCGCCATCCTGATCTATATATTGTACATGTATCATATAATGTCCATAGCTAGCAATGAATTTCGATGTAACAAGGCAGCGTAGCCGATTCACGGGCGATCGCTGAGCACATGCGGCTGTGGTCATTGCTCGCGGGTCCAAGATGCCGCGAACTTTGAAGGAGGGCGAACGGCTTTCGTCGATGGGTGCAGGGAGAGCCGAAACCTCCCTGCACATGCTTCAGCGGCAAGACGCTGACCATGGGTCTCGGGGGAGCTTGGAAGCTCCCACTGAGTGGCGCTGGACCGGCCACAACGGTCCTCTATGGTTCGGTGCAGGTGGAGCGGGAAGCGGAACAGGTCGAGCGGCAGATTCAGAAGCTCCTCCACCGCGTAGTTGAGGCAGGATCGGACGCCGTCATCAAAGTCTACGAGAAGCGCATCGCGACGCTGGAGCGGCAAGCCTTGGTTCTGCGCGAGAAGTCCGAAAAGACCGCGCGCCCGAAGCAGCCATTCGACGAATTGTTCGAACTCGCGGTTCAGTTCCTCGCAAACCCTTCAAAACTCTGGGCTTCAGGCAAAATGGAGCACAGAAATCTCGTCTTGAGACTGACTTTTGCGGAGCGTCTGTGCTACTGCGCGGAAAGCGGATTTCGAACCTAAAAACCACTTTCCCCTTCAGCGTCTTAAGCGACCTGAGGGCGGCGTTTGAGAAAATGGCGGAGGGTTCGAACTTAAGTTCGAACCCGAAGCCATGCGCGCGGGGTTGGGGGACGGCCGCGCGCGGCGCAAAATTGGCGGAAGGGGTGAGATTCGAACTCACGAGAGACTTGCGCCCCTGGCGGTTTTCAAGACCGCTGCCTTAAACCGCTCGGCCACCCTTCCGGTGCGCGATTCAATGGGGGATGCCGGGGGCCTTTGCAAGCGGCGCGCGGCGGCGGATGGGCACTCGGATTTGGCCTGATTGCGCCCGGAACCGTGCGTTTACCACGCCGGCAGACAGGGCATTTGCGCGGCGGGGTTCGCGCGCTATGGTGAATGCCGATCACGGAGGGGGCTGCGCAATGCGCAGCCGGCGGTCCTGAACGGCGGAACTTGCGTCGATCGGACGGCGTGTCGCTTCGGACTGCGGACGGGACGGATCAGACGGCCAATGCAATCGAACGGGAAGCGCGGCACGGCGCCGGGCGAGGGGCGTGACGATGCAGCCCGGGTCCGCATCCGGCGCATCCTGGCTGTCCTCGCGCTCGGCCTGTTGACCGCCAATTGCGCCTCGTCGGACAAGTTCGTGCGCAGCGTTGATCCGAAATACGGCGTGGCTTCGAGCCCGCGCGTGGTCGATGCCGGCCAGCCGATCCCGAAAGGCGGCGGCACCTATCGCGTGGGCAAGCCCTATTCGGTCGCCGGGCAGACCTATACGCCGCAGGACGATCGGGAATACCGCGCCGAGGGGCTGGCGTCCTGGTATGGCGACGATTTCCACGGCCGCCTGACGGCCAACGGCGAAATCTTTGACATGAACGCGATCAGCGCCGCTCACCCGACGCTGCCGATGCCGTCCTATGTGCGCGTGACCAATCTCGCCAATCGCCGCTCCATCATCGTGCGCGTCAACGACCGCGGGCCCTATCACGGCGACCGCGTCATCGATCTGTCGCACAAGACCGCCGAGCTGCTCGGTTTCAAGGGCAACGGCGTCGCCCGCGTGCGGGTGGAATATGTTGGCCGGGCCGCGCTTGATGGCTCCGACGACCGCAAGCTGC
>WBUW01000268.1 GCA_008933495.1 Pseudorhodoplanes sp. | reverse complement strand
ATGATGAACACGACGAACGCCCAGGCCGCCTGAACTGACGGCCGCTCGCGGTTCGCGCATCGGCCGGCGGCATCTTGCGCCGCAGAGCCGCGCGCTTGTCCGCCTGCCCTTGATCGGTAAGATGGTTGCAGTCAAAACGGCGCGCCGGGACGCCGACGCAGGAGGAACGCGATGACCGTTCATCGCCGTCAGTTCCTGAAATTCGCCGGGGCTGCCGTCGCCGCACCCGCGGTCGCGCGCCGCGCGTTCGCGCAGGCACCGCAGGTGACGCTGAAGATGCACCACTTCCTGCCGCCGGTCTCCAACGTGCATACCCGGCTGCTGAAGTCGTGGGCGATGAAGGTCGAAACGGATTCCGACTTCCGGCTGAAGATCGATATTTTCCCCTCGATGCAGCTCGGCGGCACCCCGTCGCAACTTTACGACCAGGCGCGCGACGGGATGGCCGACATCACCTGGACGCTGCCGGGTTCGACGCCGGGCCGTTTCCCGAAAATCGAGGTGTTCGAGCTTCCCTTCATCGCCGACCGGCGCGGCGTTGCGAACGCCAAGGCGGTGCAGGAATTCTATGAGGCCAACCTGCGCGACGAGTTCAGGGAAGTGCATCCGATCTGCGTATGGGCGCACGATGCCGGCCTCATCCATGCCAACAGGCAGATCAGGACCATGGACGACATCAAGGGCCTGAAGCTGCGCTCGCCCACGCGCCTGGCCGGCGACGCGCTCAGGGCGCTCGGCGCCAACGGCATCCCGATGCCGATCCCGCAGGTGTCCGAGGCGCTCGCGCAGAAGGTGCTCGACGGCTGCGTCGTGCCGTGGGAGCTGGTGCCGGCCATCAAGGTGCATGAGCTCGTCAAATTCCACACCGATATCGGCGGCTCGCCGACGCTCTACACGACGACCTTCATCCTGGCCATGAACAAGGCAAAATACGACTCGCTGCCGGCCGACCTGAAGAAGGCGATCAACGCCAATTCCGGCCAGGCCTTTGCGCGGCACGCCGGCATGATGTGGGACACGCAGGCGCTCGTGGTGGAAGAGATGGTCAAGAAGCGTGGCAACACCGTCACGGTCCTGACCAGGGACGAAGCCACGCGCTGGGAGAAGGCGACCCGGCCGGTGGTCGAGGCCTGGCTAAAACAGGCCAGGGACCGGGGCCTCGACGGCGAGAAGCTCATCGCCGCCGCCAAGGCCGCGCTCGCCAAACATGCGAACGCCTGAGCGGGCCTGATGGACCAGCCCGTGGGCGCGGGCGGCACGGCGGTCCGCGCGGGGTTGCTTGCTGGCCGCCGGCAGCCTCGACCCCTGCCGTCAAATCCGCCACACTTCCTGCGATGTCCGAGCGGAGGAATGCGATGAGCCTGACGATCGAACGCGACGGCCCGGTGACGACCTTTATCCGCGACCGGCGCGAGGCGCGCAACGCGATGGATCCCGAAGGCGCCGATGCGCTGACGCAGGCGTTGCTCGATTTCGATGCCGACCCCGCCCAGTCGGTCGGCGTGCTCTACGGCGCGGGCGGGGCGTTCTGCGCCGGCTTCGACCTGAAATATGCCGCCGGGCTGCTCGGCAGGCCCGATCCGCTCGGCGATCTCGCCTTTCCCGAAGGCGAGGGGGCGGTCCCGCGCGGGCCGATGGGGCCGACGCGGCTTCAGTTGTCAAAGCCGGTGATCGCGGCCATCGCGGGACCGGCGGTCGCCGGCGGCATGGAGCTTGCGCTGTGGTGCGACCTGCGCGTGATGGAGGAGAGCGCCTTCATGGGCGTCTATTGCCGGCGCTGGGGCGTGCCGCTGATCGACGGCGGCACCGTGCGGCTGCCGCGCATTGTCGGGCGCGGGCGCGCGCTCGATATCGTCATGACCGGCCGCAAGGTGCCGGCGGAGGAATGCCATCGCATCGGCCTGTGCGAGCGCCTCGTGCCCGACGGGACGGCGCGCGCGGCCGCCGAAGAACTGGCACGCGAGATCGCGCGCTTCCCGCAGGAATGCATGCGCGCCGACCGACGCTCCTGCTACCGGCAGGAGGGTCTGGACGAGCAGGCGGCGCTGCGCATGGAATGGAAGAACTCCGTGGCGATGGTCGAGCTGTCGGGCGCGGCCGGTGCCCGGCGCTTCGCCGCGGGCAAGGGACGCGGCGGCGATTTTGCCGACATCTGAACACGCGATGGATCGCCTGGCCGGCAAGGTGGTTTTCGTCACCGGCGCATCCGGCGCCGTGGGTACCGCGGTCGCCCAGGCGGTTGCGCGGGACGGCGGCACGGCCGTGACAAGCGACGTGCGCGCGTCGCCCTCGTGCGATCACCTCCTCGACGTGACGGCGGAGGACGACTGGCGGCGCGTCATGGCGGCCGTCTCCGCGCGCCATGGCCGTCTCGACGGCCTCGTCAATGCGGCCGGCATCGTCGTCCTCGGCTCGGTCGAGGACACCGACCTCGCCACCTTTCGCCGCGTGCTGGCGGTCAATCTCGACGGCACCTTTCTGGGCTGCAAATACGCCATGCCGCTGCTGAAAAAACGCGGCGGCGTGATCGTCAACATCGCGTCGGTATCCGGCCTCGTCGGCGGCCACAATCTCGCCGCCTACAATGCCTCCAAGGGCGGCGTCCGCCTCCTGACCAAGTCGGTCGCCCTGCACGGCGCGCGGCTCGTCCCGCCGGTGCGCTGCAACTCGGTGCATCCGTCTTTTCTCGAAGGCCCGATGGCGGATGCGATCGCCGACAGCGCGCCCGATCCGCACAAGGCGCGCGCGCGCATGCAGGCCGCCGTGCCGCTGCGCCGGCTCGGCACGCCCACCGAGGTCGCCGCGCTCTGCGTCTTTCTGCTCAGCGATGAATCAGGCTTCGTTACCGGCGCGGAATTCGCCATCGACGGCGGATTGACCGCCGGCTGACCGCCCGCGAAAAACTTTTGAACCGCCCACAGCAAGGACCGCGACATGATTTCGATGCTCGATCCCAGGACCCTGACCGTGTTCGTCACCGGCGCCACCGCCGGCTTCGGCGAGGCCGTCTGCCGGCGCTTTGCCGGGTCCGGCGCGCGCGTGATTGCGACCGGGCGCCGCATCGACCGGCTGCAAGCCCTGCGAAAGTCGCTCGGCGAGCGCTGCCATATCGAGGAGTTCGACGTGCGCGAGCGCGTCGCGGTCGAGGCGGCAGTCGCCGGCCTGCCGACCGCCTTCCGCAACGTCAATGTCGCGATCGCCAATGCCGGCCTCGCGCGCGGGCTCGAGCCGGCGCAGGAAGCCGACATGCAGGACTGGGAGGACATGGTCGATACCAATATCAAGGGCCTGCTCTATACCGTGCGCGCGCTGCTGCCCGGAATGGTCGCGCGCGACGAGGGGCACGTCATCCTGCTCGGCTCGGTGGCGGGCGACTATCCCTATCCCGGCGGCAATGTCTATGGCGCGAGCAAGGCGTTCGTGAAACAGCTTGCGCTCAATCTGCGCGCCGACCTGCTCGGCAGGAATGTGCGCGTGACCAGCATCGAGCCCGGCATGGCGGAGACCGAGTTTTCGCTCGTGCGCTTCAAGGGCGACGAGCACAAGGCGAGCCTGCCCTACAAGGGCCTGCAGCCGATGTCGGCCGACGACATTGCCGAGACCATCTTCTGGAGCTGCACGCTGCCGCGCCACCTCAACATCAACCGCATGCAGATGATGCCGGTGATGCAGGCGTTCGGCAATTTCGCCGTGCACAAGAAGTAAGGCACGTCATCCCGGCCGGGCGCGCAGCGCGAGAGCCGGGACCGTACGAAATTCGAGGGATAGGGATGGCGCTCCCGGCGTTCGCTCCGCTCGGCCGGGACGACGGTGGATGAATCGTCATCCCGGCCGCGGGCCGCAGGCCCGAGCGCCGGGATCGTGTGCCGTTGACGGGATCGCGCCCGGCTTTCAGGCGTCTCCCCGCCCCGGCAGCGGATGGCCCGGCATCAGGTCGTAAGGATGCGCCCAGCCGGGCAGCGCCTTGATGCGGTCGAGCCATTGGCCGATGGCGGGATAGGTCGCCGGGATGTCGAAACCGAATTCCGCGGCGGGATAATAGAGATAACCGGTCAGCGAAATGTCGGCGATGGTCGGCCGCGCGCCGGTGACGAACGGCGACCTGGCAAGCCGCGTATCGACGATGGCGAGATTGGCGTCGATGCGCGCTTTCAGAAAGCGCAGCACGGCGTCGTCCGGCGCAGGTTTCGCCCAGTTTCTCAGAAAGCGGTAGGGGCCGAGAAAGCCGTTGACCTTCTGGTTGTCGAAAATGATCCAGCGCAGCGCTTCCAGCCGCTCGTCCTCCGACGCCGGTTTGAACTGGTTCGATCTGTCGGCAAGATAGGTCAGGATCACGCCGGACTGGCTCAACATCCTTCCGCCATGCGCCAGCACGGGAACCTCGCCCATTTCGTTGATTTCGGCTCGGTATTTCGGCGTGCGCGGTTCTGCGCCGGCGAAGAAATCGACAAAGACCGGCTCCCAATTCGCCCCGATCAGGTTGAGCATCAGGGCGGCGCGATAGGCATTGCCCGATTGCGCGAAACAATAGAGCTTGTAGTCGGACATCGTTTTCTCTCGTGTCGGCAATTCGATTCCGGTCGGGCCGCCGCTATCCGGCCCCGTCCTTCGAGACGCATTGCTTCGCAATGCTCCTCAGGATGAGGCCGCAACAAGGCATTGATCAAGTCGGATCAGCGGCTCAGTGTAATCGGTTCGCCGGCGATGGTGCGGCCGTCGAAACGCGCGCCGCCGGCGTGCGACAAGTGTCCGAGCGGCTGGCCGTTATGGTCGCGCAGAACGAGCGCGGTGCCCTCGAACGCCCATTGCCGGCCCATGTAGAAATGGCCGGGACAGCCGCCTTCGGGCGCCAGCGTCCCGCCTGAACTGCCGGGCGCCACCCCGACAGTGACATGGCATTGGCCGCGGCCGGG
>WBUW01000267.1 GCA_008933495.1 Pseudorhodoplanes sp. | reverse complement strand
GCCGGAGACCGACATTTTCGCCGACATCGTGCCATCGCCGGCGGGAATGCCAAGCAACGCTCCGAACGCGGCCTTGTCGACCGACACATCAAATGTCCCGGCAAGCCCGTTTTCGGTAAACAGGCGGACCCTGCCGTCCGTCTTGACTTCGAGCAGCGACGAGACCGCGTTGCCGCGCAGACGCATTTCGCCGTCGAGCGGACCGTCGATCGTCACGCTCACGCGCCCGGCACCAGCGGAATGCCCGCCGGGAAGGGCGAGGCCCGCCAGTGCGAAAAATTGCGCGCCGTCGTCGGCATCGGCTTGCACGTCGAGCGAAACGCGGTTGCCCCAAAGGTCCGTCCCCGACCCCGTCAAACCACCAGTCAACGAAAAGCGCAGGCCTGCGGAACGGCCTTCAAGGGCAAGACGGGAATGGGGGCCGCCTGTCGCCGCGACCTCGCCGACATCGAGATGAGCCTTCAGCCGGGCCGAGCCGAGGCGGTCGAGAACGCGGCGGATCGGTTGCGCACCCGCCGGCGCAAAACGCGCAACCAAGGCCGAGAGGCCGGACAGATCGCGCCCATCGAAATCGAGCGCGATATTGCCGCGCGGCACTTGCGAAGTCATGTCGATGCGTCCGCTGGCCTCAAGCGAGGCGCCACCCAGGTCGGCGAGGCTCAAGCGCTGCACGGCAAGCCCGGATTGGTCGTAGGTCAGCCGCACCTGCGCGTTCTGCGCCTCAATTCCGCCAAAGCGGGCACGCCCGATTTCCAGCGCGAGCGCGATCTCTCCAGGCCGCTCCATGCGGCCGCCGCCATAGGCGACCTTTCCGAATTCGAGCAGCGCATCGAGATCGAGTTCGGCAGCCGTGAGGGCGGCCTCGAGCCGCGCCTTGCGTTCGCCCGCCGGCCAGACATAGGCAAGCCGCCCGGTCAGGGCCTTGCGATCGATTTCCGCCTTCAGGCGCTCGACCGCGACCGCCGTGCCGCTGAGCGTCACGCTGCCGTTGAGGTGCAGCGTTTTAGCGAATCCGGCTTCGCCAGAAAAATCGCGGCCTTCGAGCCAGGCCAGGAGCTGGCGCGGATTGGCGGAATTGACGTCGGCCGTACCGTCGAACCGCAGCGCCGTCGCCGCGGCGCCCGCCCGCCCGGTCAATGCGACCTCGGTCAGCCCGGGCGCGCGAAAGGCCATGCGGTCGAGGCGCCACGCTGCGCCGTCGGTGCTCAGATCGCCATGGAAGGCCTGCAGCGGCGAACCGCTCAGCGTCATGCTATCGATGCCGACGGTCAGCCGGACCGGAAACGGCGGCCGCAGGACCTCACCGAAGCTTTCGGCCATCATCACCACCGCCTGATAGGGCGTGCGCCGCGCCGACCCCTGCGTGGCGACCAGCCGATCAAGATCGAGCTGCGGTGCCGACAAGGCGCCATCGAGACGAATACGGTCCTGCAAGGCGAGATCGGCCCGGCCGCCGAGTTTCAGCGCACGCTCGTCGGCACCGTACTGAAACTCGATCTGCTCGAACTGGACGGCGACCGACCGCGCCGTAAGACGCGAGGTCAGCCGCCAAGGCTCATGAGCCACCGCGCGTCCGCCCGCCAGAACGGTGCCGGCCGCACGTGAAAAGGTAACCGCGCCTTCGAATTTCGGCGCATCCGCCTCCCACGCAACGACGCCGTCCCCCTCGACGGAGAGCGCGCGTTCCACGCGGTCGAGGCTGAAACGCGCCTTGATATCGCCGCCGCCCTGACGCGCGGCCGACACCCGATATCCGAAAAGCTCGGCGCCGACGACAAACGCGCCTTCGCCGCGAAAGGACCCGGCAAGCGAGCGCACGTCGCCGCGAAACCAAAGCTTGTCAAGCACATGCCGCCCGCCGCTCGCCGCATGGACGAGGATCAGGCGCGCATCTTCGACATTGAGATGGTCGGCGGCGAGCGTAGTGCCGTCAAACCCGAAAGCGCCGGCGGGGAGCTCGATCCGTCCGTCCTTGGCCATGACCAGCGTCAGTTGCGGGCCGCCCAGCGCAACCTGCGAGGCGCGCAGTTCACCGCGTGCCAGAGCGCCGAGCGCAATCTCGATTCCGAGCGTCCTTGCCTGCAAGGCATCGTCGCCGGGTTTGCCGATCCGGACGCCGTTCAGTTGCAGCGACGGTGTGGGAAGCAGACGCAGGTCGATCGCGCCCGATACGCGGACCGGCAAACCGACCAGGCGGCTGGCCTCCCGCTCGAACTCGGCGCGGTAATCGTTCCAGTCGACGAACAACGGCCCGACCAGCGCCGAAAGCAACGCCAGGATTACCGCAATCGCAAGGCCAAGCAGGGTCGTTTGCACGCGCAAATCCGTTACGACGGGCCACAAAACCGGGAAAACGGGGGCAGCCCGGCCGCGGGAACGAGCCGGTTCCGGCCGCAGTTTTGCATGGATGCGTGGTCCGGGCCAATCGCGGACTTAAAGGTCCGCCGCGGACCGCCAAAGCGCTCGTAATCCCGCCAACCGTCACAGTCTGCTCCGATTTCCGGGCAAATCTGTGGTGGCCGGAAACGCCACAAGCCTCAATTGGAGGGAAGCATCTTGCCGGGATTGAGGATGTTGAACGGATCGAGCGCCTGCTTGATCGCGCGCATGGCCGCCATTGCCGGCGCGCCGTGTTCGGCGGGAAGATATTTCATCTTGCCCTGCCCCACGCCGTGTTCGCCGGTGCAGGTACCCTCCATGCGCAACGCGCGTTCGGCAAGGCGTTCAAGAAACTTCTTGGCGACCTTCACCTCGTTGTCGTCGTTCATGTCGAGCAGAAGGGAAAGGTGGAAATTGCCGTCGCCGACATGGCCGACGACCGGCGCCACCAGTCCGCTTTCCTGAACATCGCGCTGGGTTTCGGTCACGCATTCGGCAAGCCGCGAAATCGGCACGCAGACGTCGGTCGCAAGCGCGCTCGCGCCCGGACGCAGGCCGCGCGCGGCCCAATAGCCGTCATGACGGGCCTGCCAGAGGCGGGTGCGGTCTTCCGCGCGGGTCGCCCACTCGAACGGCCCGCCGCCGAGGTCCTTTGCGATTTCGCCGAACCGTTGCGCCTGTTCGGCGACGCTCGCCTCGCTGCCGTGAAATTCGCACAACAGCATCGGCGTCTCGGGCAGGCTGAGTTTCGAATAGGCGTTGGACGCCTTGACCTGCAATTCGTCGAGCAGTTCGATGCGCGCGACCGGAATGCCGGACTGAATCGTCAGAATGGTCGCATTGCAGGCCGCCTCGACGGACGGAAACGGGCAGATGCCGGCCGAGATCGCTTCCGGAATGCCGTGCAGCTTCAAGGTCAGCTCGACGATGACCCCGAGCGTTCCCTCGGAACCGACCATAAGCCGCGTCAGGTCGTAACCGGAGGAGGATTTGCGCGCGCGGCGCGATGTCGTCATGATCTCGCCATTGGCGAGCACCGCCTTCATCGACAGCACATTGTCCTTCATCGTGCCGTAACGTACCGCGTTGGTGCCGGAGGCGCGGGTGGCCGCCATGCCGCCGAGCGAGGCGTCGGCGCCGGGATCGATCGGAAAGAACAGGCCCTGATCGCGCAGATGGTCGTTGAGCATCTTGCGGGTGACGCCGGGCTCGATCACGCAGTCGAGGTCTTCGGCATGCACCGCCAGAATGCGGTTCATGTCGCGGAAATCGACCGAGACGCCGCCGAACGGCGCGTTGATGTGGCCTTCGAGCGAGGTTCCGGTTCCGTACGGAATGACCGGCACCCGATGCCGGGCACAGATTCGCACGATCTGTTGCACGTCTTCGGCGGATTGCGGAAACACCACCGCATCGGGGGGCTGGTTCGGAATCCAGGTCAGCGTATTGCCGTGCTGCTCGCGCACGGCCTGCGAGGTCACCAGCCGGTTGCCGAAGGCGGCGGTCAGTTCCCGGATCGCGGCATCGGTCGCCGCTGTATCCAGGCGTCCGGCGGGCACGGCTTCACGCGGGGACGATTCCATTCACCAAATCCCGGCTCAACGTAACAGTTAAAACCCTAGCAGAAGCACCGCACCGCAGGCAAAGTTGCGGCCGGGAACGAATTTCAGGCGGGCGGCGCGCCGCAGGCGCGGTGCGGCATGGCGACGACCGTCATTGCCGAAGCGCATCATTCGTTTGGCGGGATATCCGGCGGTCAGCGGCCGATGGCTGAAGATTTGGCTCGCACCGCCGAATTTTCGCTTCAAACGCGCCGGAATCAGGCATGATGGCTTGTTATCGAAGAGTGCTCATGCTGGATCGCGTCGAATTCGAGCCTGTCTTTTTTGCGCCGTTCGTCTCCTCGATGATGCGGGTCGAGCCGCAATGGATCGACTATAACGGCCATCTCAACATGGCCTATTACAACGTGTTGTTCGACCGGGCGGTCGACGAGGTCTACGAGCTTGCCGGCATCGGCGCCGACTATCTGAAAAAGCGCCACCATTCGTTCTTTGCCGCCGAGGTCCATATCCGCTATTTGCGCGAACTGCATGCCGACGATCCGGTGCGGGTGACCTTCCAGCTTCTGGATTTCGATACCAAGCGGCTGCACTTTTTCGAGACCCTGTTCCACGCCACCGAAGGCTGGGTGTCGGCAACCGCCGAAAACCTGTCGCTGCATGTCGACATGCTCCAGAAAAGGACCGCGCCGTTCCCCGACGACGTGCGCAAATCCTTGAGCCGCATGAAGGAATCGCACGCGCGCCTGCCGCGCCCGGAAGCCGCCGGCGGCCGCATCGCGATGCCCGACCGGGCCTGAAATCAGGGAAAATCCCTGCCGCCGGCCGCCATGACGGCGCCCTGCTTTGGCCACACCCCTCCCCTTCGCCGGCCGCGGATGCCATCTTAGAAGACAGATTCGTCGGCCCGAGCATGGCGGCGAACATCCCCCTCGCCCCGATCCTCGGAACCCCAAGCGCTAACCTCATGGC
>WBUW01000557.1 GCA_008933495.1 Pseudorhodoplanes sp. | reverse complement strand
AGGCCGCGCACCTTGACCTGCGCGATGCCACCGGTCGTCTTGATCCAGCCGAACACCTCTTCAATGCGCTTTCGGGCTCGCAGGCTGATGGTGTAACCGACATGGCGAGTGGTGCGGCCATCGATGGCGGTCTTGCGCACGACGCCATGCTTTGAGACCCGCCCGTCAACGGCGATGTGCGGGATGACTTTGCGGTCTCGCAACGCCGCGATAAAACCGGCCACATCGAACAGCTTGTCGGCACCCAAGGTGATGCGTCGATTGCCGGGCCGGTGGCGATCAATGAGATCGAGCGCGTTGTCGCGCTCGGCCGTGCCAGTCGCATGCGTGATATCGCCTCTCACCGCAAGCCCGTTGCGGTTCTCCATCAACACGTGACCGAGATAGCACAGCCGGCTCTCCTGGCCGTCGGCCTTGCGATAAAGCTTGGCATCGGGATCGGTGGTCGAGGCATGCGTCTCGTTCGAACGCTTCTCGCGCCGGAAGTCGCGCTCGCTGTTGCGACCGCCCCCCGGCGGGGAGCCTGAGCCGTCCTTCGGCCGGAAGCTCTTCATCGAAGCCCAGGCTTCGATCAGCGTGCCGTCCACGGAGAAGTGCTCGCTCGACAAAAGCCGCTTCACCCGCGGCAGCGCCAGCAAAATGGTCATGAACTCGCGCGCCACCTCCGCCTCCAGCAGCCGATCCCGGTTCTTCGAGAAGGTCGAGGCGTCCCACACCGTATCGTCGATCGACAGCCCAACAAACCAGCGGAACAGCAGATTATAATCAATCTGCTCCATCAGTTGCCGCTCCGAGCGCACCGTGAAGAACGCCTGCAACAAGGTGGCCCGCAGCAGATATTCGGGCGCAATCGAAGGCCGGCCGGCGTGCGAATAAAGCTCGTCGAACCGCCGCGACAGTTTCCCGAGCACCTCGTTCACAAGTGACCGAATTGCTCTCAGAGGATGATCCGCCGCAATCCGATCCTCCAGCCGAATGTAGGAGAACAGCCCTTCCGAGCCCCGCTCATCGCCGCGCATGGCAAATCACCTCCGCCGTTCAAAGCGACGGAATCACGATCAGCCCTTGCCGTCGAGCGAGTTTTTCAGCAGCCTG
>WBUW01000266.1 GCA_008933495.1 Pseudorhodoplanes sp. | reverse complement strand
GTCCCGCGCATACCGGCGGCGCCCATTCCTGCGCAGCAGGCCGCGCCGGCCGCGCCCGCTTATGCTTCGTCGCCGGCAACGCATCCCGGCGCCGGCGCCGGCGCCGGGTCGGTCCGCCTGTCGCGTTCGGGCACGCCCTGCCACGAACTGCGCGGGCTGTTCACCTCTCCGCCCGAGTGCCGCTGAAGCGCGCCGCGTCATTTCTTCAGCGCCACCACTTGCTGCCGCTGCGCGCCGAGGCCTTCGATGCCGAGCGTCACCACATCGCCGGCCTTGAGATATTTCGGCTCCGGTTTGAACCCCATGCCGACGCCGGGCGGCGTGCCGGTGATGATGATGTCGCCCGGCTCGAGCACGAAGAATTGCGAGCAGTACCAGACGATGTGGGCGACGCCGAACACCATGGTGCGCGTGTTGCCGCGCTGGCGCTGCTCGCCATTGACGTCGAGCCACATGTCGAGATTCTGCGGATCCCTGATCTCGTCCCTGGTGACGAACCATGGCCCGATCGGCCCGAACGTCTCGCAGCCCTTGCCCTTGGCCCATTGGCCGCCGGCGCGGTCGATCTGGAAATGGCGCTCGGAGACGTCGTTGGCGAGGAAATAGCCGGCCACGACATTCATCGCCTTCTCTTTTGACAGATAGCGCGCGCGCGCGCCGATCACCACGCCAAGCTCGACCTCGTAATCGAGCTTGCACGAGTCCTTCGGGATGACGGTGTCGTCATTCGGCCCGCAGATGCAGCTCGTCACCTTGTTGAAGATGATCGGCTCCTTCGGCACCGGCAGGCCGGCTTCGGCGGCGTGGTCGGAATAATTGAGCCCGATGGCGATGTAGTTCTTCACCGCCCCGACGCAGGGCCCGAGCCGCGGCCGGCCCGGCACGAGCTTGAGCTTCTTGAGGTTGGCCTTGCGGATTCTGGCAAGGCCCGCAGGCGTCAGCGTCTCGCCCGCAAGGTCGGGCACGATGCGCGCGAGGTCGCGGATGCGGCCGTCGGCGTCGATGATGCCGGGTTTCTCGCGGCCTTTGGGGCCGTAGCGGACGAGTTTCATTCCGTTCTCCCGGAGATATCCTCTTGTCGGCGCGGGACTATGCGGGCCGCGCGGCAAGCGAGCAAGGGTGCGCCGTTGTATTCCGTGTGCGGTGCAACGTGCGCGCAGCAACGGGTGCGCAGCAGGAGCGCGAATGTCTTGCGCGCCGCGCGTACGTTCGCTGCCTTTCCCCGTCATCCCGGCCGCGCGCCGGGATCGTGATCGGCGCAAGCGCGCGGCGTCGCCACGATCGATAGCGGTCCCGGCTCTCGCCGGCTCGTCCGGGATGACGACGCAACGATGCGCAAATGCAAACCCGCATCCATGCAATTCTCCGCGAAACGTCTCACCGTCATTCTGACATCCTCCGTCACCCTGAGGTGCTCGCGTGCAGCGCGCGCCGCGAAAGGCGACAGATTTTACGCAAAGCTCCGCCGGCCCTGTTGTTTGGCCGGCGCGGGCGCGCCGTAGTGTCGCGTGGTCCGTCATGCCCTTTTCGTGTTGCACATTGCAAACATGCGATGTGCAAGGGCGCGCGGAACGCCGGGCTCTCTGCCTGCCCGCGGCCCCGTGTGCGAAAGCAAAAAAGCACACGAGCATCGTCACCACGGAAGGCCGAAATCTCCGGCGTTCCGCGCGCGGTGTGAGTGGCTTGCTCCGTGGCGTCCTCTGGTGGAGACAGGGTTTCTATCCACCACTCGTGCCCGGACCTTCTCCGGGCGAGAACCCTCGGTGTAGCGCGGCAAAACGATTAGCCCGGAAAGCGAGAACGAGTTGCCCAGCCAAAACGCGGGGGAATTGAGCCCGTTGGACCATGCGGGTCAGGTTCGCCCGCCGGACACGATCAGCTCGCCCGCCCGCCGGGCTCGGCCGCGCGCCACCGTATAAGTGACCTTCACCGGCCGTACGCGGAAGCCGGCGAAGGTCTCCCGCACCGCCGGCACATCGTTGATCGACATCAGGAAGCGGCCTTGAAGGCCCCTTAAAGCGGCGGCCAAGCGCTCGAACTCGGCCCGGCTGAACAGCTCCCGCCCGTAGTCGCGCTCGCTGCCCCAATAGGGCGGATCGAGGAAAAACAGCGTTCCCGGCCGGTCGTAGCGGGTGATGAACTCGGCCCAGTCGAGACACTCGATCGTCACCCCGGCGAGCCGCCCGTGCAGCTCTTCGAGCATCGGCACGATTCTGGTCACGTCGAACGCGCCCGGCGCCCGCGGGTCGACGCCGAAAGATCGCCCGGCCACCTTGCCGCCGAAAGAGATGCGCTGCAGGTAGAGAAAGCGCGCCGCACGCTCCAGATCGGTCAGCGTGGAAGGGTCGGTGCGCGCCAGCCGCTCGAACTCGCGCCGCGAGGTCACCTGCCAGCGCAGCATCTCCACGAACGGCAGATAATGCCGCTGCAGCACGCGGAAGAAAGTGGCGACGTCGCCCGACCGGTCGTTGATGACCTCGGCCCTGGGCGCCAGCCGGCGGCGGAAGAACACCCCGCCCATGCCGACGAAGGGCTCCGCATAGGTCTCGTGCGGAATTTTCTCGATACATGTGATGATCGTCTTCGCCAGCTGCCGTTTTCCACCGATATATCCGGCCGCGGGCATCAGCGGCTCAACTTGCCTGTAGTCAGCTCCACCACGCATCTACCCTGTCGTCTCCGACTCAGGCCATCTGCCTCCGCTGTGCAGTCCATGTGCAGCGGCGGCGGGACGGCGAGACGGTTTGCTTCGTCGTACGGGCGCAGCCCCCAAAGCTTGGCCCGTGGTCAGCAGCGTTAGCGCGCTGCGCCCCCGCCACCGAAGGCGGCGGGACACTCTCAGTCGCTCACATGGCAATAGTCCTTCTGCCGCAGCACCTCGCGAACGCCTGACGGCTCAAACTCCCGGAACCGCCCGCCCGAATAGCGTGCGCAGTCGAGCGCCGCTCCCCGGCGGATCAGCTCGGCGCTGAGGTCCAGTCCGCCTGGCGTAAAACAATAGGCCACGACGCGTTTGTAGGAGCGGCCGACCGGTGCGCAGTGAACGGGACCGTCGCCGACGATCTCAATCAGCACGTCGCGTGCCTTGAGGCCGTGCGGCTCGTCGAGCTCCTCGGCATCGACGCCGTGCAGTCGCACGCTCTGGCCGCCGACGCGCAGCGTGTCGCCGTCATGCACCTGGGCGGCGCCAACCAGCAGCGCGCCCGCGCAGATTGCGATTGCCCCACATGACATGAAACACTCCCTCGCAGATGGAATCAGTGACAAATACCCGTCGAGGGCAGCCACCAGCAATGCCAGCGCCAGAGCGCCCAGGCGAAAGGCCCAACCGCGAAGAGACAAGTCACAATAACGGCCGCCATGACAGTCGCGGGGTGTTCCAAGAGCGCTGCGATGGCGCAGCCAATCTTTTGGATCATTTGCTCGCTCCCTTCGTCTCGCACTCAATTCTGCTGATGAAGCCGCGGTCGTCGATGCGATGTGTGACGCGCGCGATCGACCACAGCCCGTCGACACCGCCGCGGATGCCCGCTGCGACCAGGTCCATTTCCGCGCGGATCGTGCCGTCGCCCCACCGCGCGAACTTTGCCGAGCCTTCCGCGCGCTCCAGCTCGCGCTTCTTTCCTTTCGCCGCGTCGCGCGCGATCCTCTCGGACGGGAACGGGTGACGAAAGCGGTACACGATTCCGTCTTCGGTGCCACCGCCGCCCGTGCCGCCGCCGCCACCTTCGATGACCGGCTTGCGCGCCACCTTCCCGCGGTCGAAATAGCTCGCCTCGACCTTGCCGTGCACGGGCTTGTCCTTCCAGCTCACCTCGTAGGCGTCGCGGTCGATGAGCACGTTCGGCGTGATCAGCACGACGCCGGCCGCGCCCGACACGCTCTTGCCGTCGCCCCGCCGCGCGATCGTGAAGTGGCCGCCCTTCACCGAGAAGAAGCCGCCGACCGTTTCGGCGATACGCGTCAGAAACGCAACGTCGCTCTCCTCGTGCTGGCCGATATAGCTGTCGTCGCCGCCGGTCAGCAGCGGGAACTTGATCGACGCCAGATCCGGCGCCACGCGCGCGCCCATGCCGTGGCGGCCCGCGACCTCGCGCGCGATCTCGCCGAGCGGCTTGCCGGTGTAATCCTTCGTGCGGCGCTCCTTCATCGACTTCTTGTTGTCGGCCGAGCGCGCGCTGATCCGGATCGTGTGCGGGTAGCCCTTGAAGGTCACCTGATCGACCTTGAAAAGCCCTTGCGGAATGAGACCGGTCTCGCGGTAGCCGAGCGCGATCGCCAGCATCGCGCCGCGCCGCGGCGGCGAGACGATCGCGTCGGGATCGAAGATCGAGATTTCCGCGCTGTCACTCTCGACGCCGGTGGCGTCGACCACCTCGATCTCGATCTTGCGGCCGCCGAAGCGGCCGGTCACGTCAAGACCATCGGCGATGACGGAGAAATCCGGCGTCATCGGGCGAGAGCCAGAGGTTCGGGCTGGCAGAACGCGCAGCGCCTGATATTTTCAAATAGCGTGTCTTCCACCTGCCGATCCTCAATGATGCGCAAAATTTCAGCAAATGCTTGTTCCACACATTCATTGCAGATGAACACCGGCCACGGCCCGGCAAACATCACCTCGGTCTCGTGCGAGCTCTTGCCGCAGAAGGTGCAATGGACGGAATTTGCCATCGCCTCACTCCCACAGCTTGAACACAGGTCGCTCCGGCAGCGCGAAAGCCGCATCGGGAATGACGACGGTGACGCCGGCCGGCATGACCGGCGGCACGTGCCGCAGGTGTTCGTTGGCGTCGAGCACCATTTCGAGCGGGCCGGCGGCGCGCCCGCAGGTGCGCCAGACGATGTGGTCGAGCATGTCGCCGTCCGCGCTGATGACGGTCACTGCCATCGCTCACCCGAACAGGCTGAACAGACCGCCGACGCCGCCACCGGCCACCGGCACATAG
>WBUW01000265.1 GCA_008933495.1 Pseudorhodoplanes sp. | reverse complement strand
CCGCGACAACGATCGCCGGTGACGTGCAAGAAAGCCTTGTGCCATCGATGTTTCTGCAATTTCGAAAAACGATGCGCAATGCGTGCATCGCGCGCGAGCGGTCAAGATGCCGGCGCTCGAAAAACCGCTCGTGCGATGCCGGCGCGCCGCTTTCAATGCGCGCCGCCATATACGTTTCGTTAAGCGGAGTCGCTGTTTTTTGCGTTGTGCTGTAGTAATCGCAGTGCAGTGCTGTCGATTCGCGATGGCACGAACCTGATGACGCCATCTCTCATCACAGCCAGGAGGGCAGCAATGGCGAAGAAGCGTAAGTCGAAAACGAAGTCCGCCGCGAAGAAAACCGCGAAGAAGACGAAGCGCCGGAAGAAGAAGTAAAGCGTAAGGCCGCTTCACGATCTTGGACTTCGAATTCGGTCTTAAGGTCGCGTCATACAAGCCGGCGGCGCTGAATATCGGGTTGCGCGACGCGCATTCGTGATCGCGACGCCGGCTTGAAGACGACGGAGGGCGTCGGCGAGACGAAATAAAGTCTCTCCGACGCCCTCGGTCTTTGCGGAGAAGTCTCGTTCCGGACAAGTCTTGCTCCGGATGACGAACGGCGGTCGCTCAGGCCGCCTTCTCCTTCAGCCTCTTGTTGCAGGCGCTGTAATATTTCGGCCAGGTCATGCCTTTTTCGACCTTGCCGGCGGCGCGCGCTTCCCGCCATTCCTTGCCGCACTGTTTCTGGCGCTCCTGCGCGGCTTTGCGCGCCTCCGAAGGCTTGGCTTTCTTTGCCTTCTTCGTCCCTTTTGTTTCGGTCGGTTTCTTGTCGGCAGCGGCTTCGGTGGGTGCGGGTGCGGTTTGCGCAAACGCGGTCCATCCCGGAACCCCGAGCACAATGACCGCGGCGAGGCTCGCGGCGCAGATCGATTTGATACGCATCTGAATCACTCCGTGAATCACGACGGGGCGGCGGGCTCGCGAGCCCGGCCGCAGCATGAACGATACGCGCGCAACCCGTCCGCCGTCCACAGCCCCGGCCGATGCCTTAAGCGGCGCTCGTTGCGTTTTCGCGCGTGCGAACCTAGCTCAAGGTCGGCGAGGGGCAATGGAGGGCGCGATGGCGCGAGCAAGGACGAAACGCAAAACGGCCGGTCGCTCAAAACCGGCGAGCAGGCCAAAGCCCGCGCGTGCCGCAGCCGGATCGCGCGCACGGCCGCGGCCGATCGAGCTCTATTACTGGCCGACGCCGAACGGCTGGAAAATATCGATCATGCTCGAGGAATGCCGGCTGCCGTACCGCATGATCCCGGTCAACATCGCCGCCGGCGCGCAGTTCGATCCGCAATTCCTCAAGATTTCTCCGAACAACCGCATGCCGGCGATTGTCGATCCCGACGGCCCCGGCGGGCGGCCGATCTCGGTCTTCGAGTCGGGAGCGATCCTGCAATATCTCGGCCGCAAGACCGGCAGATTCTATCCCGCCGACGAGCGCAAGCGCACGGACGTCGATCAATGGCTGATGTGGCAGATGGGCGGGCTCGGTCCGATGGCCGGGCAGGCGCACCATTTCCGCCTCTATGCGCCCGAAAAAATTCCCTACGCGATCGACCGCTACACCAACGAATGCAACCGCCTCTACGGCGTCATGAACCGCCGGCTCGCTGACCGGCCGTTCCTGGCCGGGGCCTATTCAATTGCGGATATGGCCTGCGTCGGCTGGGCGTCGCGCTATCAGCGCCAGGGTCAGGACATGGCCGAATTTCCGCACCTCAAACGCTGGCTCGACACGATGCTGGCGCGCCCCGCGGTCCAGCGCGGCATGAAGCTGCGGGTCGAGCAAGCCTCCAAGGTCGATATGAAAGATCCGGCGGTGCAGAAAATCCTGTTCGGCCAGCGCGCGCGCTGAAGGCGCGCGCCAGGCGCCTCGACGCGGAACAGTCTTGGCGACGTGGTTACAGCGCGCTGAAGCATTTGGGTTAGCGGACTCTCTCCGGCTTTGACGCAGGCCGGGAAAAGCCTTGAATATCGGGGTTTTTGCGCACGCGGGCGCAGCGCGTGTCGCGGTCGCGTTCACCGACGATTCATCGCAATGCTTAAACCACCATTCAAATTTTCCCGGCAAGGATCGTCGCGTCCGGCGAGGGTCCGGATGCGACGACAAGCGCGCAAGGCCGTGGGGAAAAGCGGCCTGCGCGACAGGGGGATCGGATGGCACGTCTTGAAATGGCCAGCTTCGAAACGGCGGCAATCGCGCAGGCGCCCGCGACCGCGGACGCGTTTTATCAGCTCGGGATCAAGTATTCGGTGGGCGACTGCGTCCCGCTGGATTTCATCTCCGCGCACAAGTGGTTCAATCTGGCGGCCATGAAGGGCAACAAGGAGGCGATCCGCCTGCGCCAGGAAATCGCCGCCAGCATGTCGCCGGCCGAGATCGCCGAGGCGCAACGCGCCGCGCGCGCCTGGCTCGCCGCGACCAGGCACTGAGCCCAGCGCTAACCGTGTGATACATTCACTGCGACCTTGACTGCCGCAGCGATTTCTTCGAACACCGGACGCCACTCGCCGGGGATCGCCTGACGGAATAGTCGCAAGGTTGGATAAAAGGGTGTATCGCGTCGGTCGAGCAGCCATCGCCAGTCCGGAAGATGCCGCAAGGCTACAAAAGCCGGCTTGCCGAGCGCGCCGGCTAGATGCGCCAGCATCGAGTCGGAGACCACGACCAAATCCAGCGCTGCGATCAGCGCGGCTGTTTCGAGCAAAGCCTCACCGCCAGTGTCGGACTCGCCGAGCGGACGCTCGATCCGGTCCCTGAAGGGCACGACGTCGATCTGTTCGCAGCCGGGCGCCTTCTGCAGCGAGATCAGACGAATTTCCGGAAGTGCTGCAAGCGGTGCGAAATGTTCGAGTGGCATTGACCGTCCTGGATCATTGCCCTGCTTCGGATTGCCCTGCCACGCGATTCCGACCTTGAAGCCAGCGCCGAGCCGTTCCGTCCAAGCGGCTACCCGCGCTGGATCGGGGGTCAAATAGGGAACGTCGTTAGCAATTGACTGCGGCGTAAGCTCGAGCGCTCTGGCAAGACTCATGATTGGCAGGATCGACATACTCGGTCCGACCGGCACTTCTTGCGCTGATAGATAGACGCGGCCCACTCCCGGCACAGTTGAAAGCAACGGCGCGAGCGTCGCCCGCGTCAGCAGCGAGACTTCCATACCGTTGCGCGCGAGCGCCGGAATGAAACCGCAAAAATTAATAGCATCGCCGAGTCCCTGCTCGGTAACTATGACGAGTTTGGCCCCTGCGTCGACCTGTCCGTCCCAGCGCGGAAGGGGCAGCGCCTCGATGTCGGCCGGTAACCGCTCTGACAATTTCAGGCGTTGCTCATAGCGTGGCAGTCCGCCGGCCCAGTCTCCGAGGATCAATTGGACATAACCAAGGCGGAGATCGAGATGGGGATCATCTCCAGCAAGCGCTCGGCTCGTGGCTACGTCATTCAGCGCTTTCGACCGTTCGCCCGCGCCGACGTGCGCCCAGGCGCGGTAGGATAGAACATTCGCTTGAAAACGCGGATCGGCATCCGGCGCGGGACCGGATAGCGCTGCATTGAGGCTCGCGATGGCGTCCGCGTATCGGCCCAGATCGAGATAGGCGAGGCCTTTGCTCAGGTGAGCCTCGCGCATATCAGGGCGTATCGCGGCCGCCGTGTCAAACCGAGCGATCGCTTCGTCAAAGCGCGAGAGTTTGCGCAACACGTTACCACAATTGAGGTGGCATTCGGCGAATTGCGGGTCTATGGCGAGCGCGCGTTCGAAACTCTCAATGGCGCCTTCATATTGCTCTAAAGAGGCAAGCGAGATTCCACGGTTTGCGTGGAGTGCCGGAACGGTGCTGACAACGGCAAGCGCGCGGTCGAAATCATCGATAGCGTCCGCGTGCCGGCCCGCCTGCGCGCGCCACAGGCCGCGCTCGTTAAGCGCTTCGGGCGCGTTTCCGGTCGCCGCGACCGCGCGGTCGAGCGTCTGCTGCGCGTCGTCGTTACGCCCGAGTTTCGCCAGAAGCTTGGCGCGGTTGCGATAGGCATCCAAGAAGTCGGGCTGCGCCGTGAACGCACGATGGAACGATTTCAACGCCTCGTCCGGTTGCCCGGTTTCCTGCAGCGCGATTCCATAGAGGTTGAGAGCGGGGGCGTGGCCGGGGGCGATGCGGACCGCTTTTTTCAGGACGCCGAGCGCATCCTCGAAGGCGCCGGTTTCGACATGGGCAATCCCGAGGAAGAACAGCGCGTCGGCGTTGCGCGGTTCCCGCGCGAGGATGTCGCGATAAATGGTGACCGCCTCGTCGCGAGCGCCGGCGCGGTGAAGCTGGGTGGCGTTTTCGAGTTGCGCGCGGGTCGGAGAATTGGGCTTCATTGTCCGTGGGATGGCTTGCGAGATGATCGCGCGGTGGCGCCCGAAGGTTCGGCTCATGCTGTGCCCCAAGGCAGAAGGGTGCGCAATGGGCGGTGACTCGGCCGCTGGCTTGTCAGGCCGATCCCGATGCGTCATATGCCAAGGATCGGAGACGTGGCCGAGTGGCTGAAGGCGGCGGTTTGCTAAACCGTTATACGCTTGTAAAGGCGTATCGAGGGTTCGAATCCCTCCGTCTCCGCCAGGTTTCAGGATCGCCTTATGTTCGAACCCTCGATTCCGTTGCGCGCGGCGACCCCGCGCAGCGGGGCGCCTCGCGCAATGACGGCCCCGGCTGCGCCGGGGCCTTTGGGTTCGAATCCCTTAAGTCTCCGCCAGCCCTCGCTCGCCTTGCGCGCTGCGGCTCGGCAAGCCGGGGCAGTGCCTTTCGAAGCGAAGTGAGCGAACGCTGCCGCCCCGAAGCGCGTCAGCGCAAGGGCGGGCCGGTTCGCTGTTCTCCCCACGCTGCCAGCCTTCTTTCTCATTCGTCAGCCACGCCGGCCGGCTTGGCCGCTGCGATCCGGCGGAGAATCGGCGGGCAGGGGCGCAATGCGGATTCTGCCGTTCG
>WBUW01000264.1 GCA_008933495.1 Pseudorhodoplanes sp. | reverse complement strand
GTCATGAGCCGTTCGCCGGCCGCTTCGCTCTTGCCGGGAAATGCGCTGACGCTCGCGCACGTCGCTGACGGCGCCGAGGGCCTCGTGCTCGCCGACCTCGCGCGCGCGGTCGCCGCCGGGCGCGATGCGCCGGCCGTAAGCCTGATCGTGGTCTGCCGCGACGGACCGCGCATGGCGGCGCTGTCGCGCGGCATTGCATTCTTCGCGCCCGAGATCGCGCGGCTGGAATTCCCGGCCTGGGATTGCCTGCCCTATGACCGCGTCTCCCCGCATGCCGGCATTCTGGCCCAGCGCATGATGACGCTGTCGCGGCTTGCGCACGTCAAGGGCCGCGAGACGCCCTCGATCCTGCTCACCACCGTCAACGCCATCCTGCAGCGCGTGCCGCCGAAGGCGCTGGTCGCCGGCCAATCGCTGTCGGCGGCGCCGGGCAATGTGCTCGGCATGGATGGCGTGGTGCGCTGGCTTGAGCTCAACGGCTACCTGCGCGCCTCCACCGTGCGCGAGCCGGGCGAGTACGCGGTGCGCGGCGGCATTCTCGACCTGTATCCGCCCGGGCTCGACGAGCCGGTGCGCCTCGACTTTTTCGGCGACACGCTGGAATCGATCCGTACCTTCGACCCCGACAGCCAGCGCACGCGCGGCGAATTGCGCACGCTCGACCTCGTGCCGGTGGCGGAGTTCCAGCTCACCACCGAGACCATCCGCAAATTCCGCACCGGTTATGTGGCGGCCTTTGGCGCCGCCCAGCGTGACGATCAATTGTACGAGGCGGTGAGCGAGGGCCGCCGCTATCCCGGCATGGAGCACTGGCTGCCGCTGTTTCACGAGCGGCTCGACACGCTGTTCGACTATCTGCCGGGCTCCCCGCTGGTGCTTGAGCCGCTCGCCGAAGATGCCGCCGGCGAGCGCTTTGCGCAGGTCGATGACTATTATCAGGCCCGCCGCGAACCGCTGGAGGCGGCGGGCGCGGTCTACCATCCGCTGCCGCCGGACCGGCTTTATCTGCCCGGGACCGAGTGGCGCGCGCGTATCGAAGCCGCCGCGGTTGCGCGGCTGTCGCCGTTCGGGGTGCCGGAGGGGCAGGGCACCGTGATCGATGCCGGCACCCGCCAGGGCCGCAATTTCGCGCCCGAGCGCGCGCTGCCGGAGACCAACGTGTTCGACGCGCTGGCCAGGCATGTCGGCGCGCTGCAGGAAAAGCACAAGCGGGTCGTGGTCGCGCTCTGGAGCGAGGGCGCGCGCGAGCGCATGCGCCAGGTGCTCGCCGACCACCGGCTTGTCAACCTCGTCAATGTGCGGTCGTGGCCGGAGGCGATGGCGCGGCCGACGCCGGAAATTTCGCTGGCCGTGCTCGGCCTCGAATCCGGCTTCGAGACCGCCGACGCCGCGCTGATCGGCGAGCAGGACATTCTCGGCGACCGCCTGGTGCGCCCGCGCCGCGCCGCGCGCAAGGCGGAGAATTTCATTGCCGAGGCCACGAGCCTCGCCGTCGGCGATCTCGTCGTGCATGTCGATCACGGCATCGGCCGCTTTGCCGGGCTGGCCACGATCGAGGCCGCCGGCGCCCCGCACGACTGCCTCGAACTGCATTATGCCGGCGGCGACAAGCTGTTCCTGCCGGTGGAGAATATCGAGCTGTTGTCGCGCTACGGCTCCGAGGAAACCGTTGTCGAGCTCGACCGGCTCGGCGGCACCGGCTGGCAGACGCGCAAGGCGCGCATGAAGAGCCGCATCCGCGAAATCGCGCATGAGCTCCTGAAAGTCGCCGCCGAACGCCTGACGCGCGAGGCCCCGCGCATGACGGTCGGCCCCGGCCTGTTCGACGAATTCTGCGCCGGCTTTCCCTACGAGGAGACCGAGGACCAGCAGACCGCGATCGACGCGGTGGTGGCCGACCTCGCCTGCGGGCGCCCGATGGACCGGCTGGTGTGCGGCGATGTCGGCTTCGGCAAGACCGAAGTGGCGCTGCGCGCGGCCTTCATCGCGACGATGAACGGCAAGCAGGTCGCGGTCGTCGTGCCGACCACGCTGCTGGCGCGCCAGCATATCAAGACGTTCGCCGAGCGGTTCCGCGGATTTCCGGTCGCGCTGGCGCATGCTTCGCGGCTGGTCTCGCCGGCCGAACTCGCCCGCAGCAGGCAGGGGCTCGCCGACGGCAGCGTCAATATCGTGATCGGCACCCACGCGCTGCTCGGCAAGACCATCAAGTTCAAGGACCTCGGCCTCCTGGTCATCGACGAGGAGCAGCATTTCGGGGTCGCGCACAAGGAGCGGCTCAAGCAGTTGCGCGCCGACGTCCATGTGCTGACGCTGACCGCGACGCCGATCCCGCGCACGCTGCAGCTCGCGCTCACCGGCGTGCGCGACCTCTCGATCATCGCCTCGCCCCCGGTCGACCGGCTGGCGGTGCGCACCTTCGTGGCGCCCTTCGATCCGCTGATCGTGCGCGAGGCGCTGCTGCGCGAGCGCTATCGTGGCGGGCAGTCCTTCTATGTCTGCCCGCGCATCGAGGATTTGCCGGATGCCAAGGCGTTCCTCGACAGGACGGTGCCGGAAGTGCGCGTCGTGGTCGCGCACGGCCAGATGGCTTCCGGCGCGCTCGACGACATCATGAGCGCCTTCTACGACGGCAAGTACGACGTGCTGCTGTCGACCACGATCATCGAGTCCGGGCTCGACATCCCGACCGCCAATACCCTGATCGTGCATCGCGCCGACCGCTTCGGGCTGGCGCAGCTCTACCAGTTGCGCGGCCGGGTCGGGCGCGCGAAGCTGCGCGCCTATGCGCTGTTCACCTTGCCGCCGCGCCGCATCACGGTGCAGGCGGAGCGGCGCCTGAAAGTGCTGCAATCGCTCGACACGCTCGGCGCCGGCTTCCAGCTTGCCTCGCACGATCTCGACATCCGCGGCGCCGGCAACCTCCTGGGCGAGGAACAGTCCGGCCACATCAAGGAGGTCGGCTTCGAACTCTACCAGCGGATGCTGGAGGAAGCGGTGGCGGGCCTGAAAGCCGGCGCCGCCGAGCCGGCCGCCGACCACTGGTCGCCGCAGATCACCATCGGCATGCCGGTGCTCATTCCGGACGATTATGTCGCCGATCTGTCGGTGCGGCTCTCGCTCTATCGACGGCTCGCCGAACTCGACGACGAGCGCGAGATCGATGCGTTCGCCGCCGAGCTCGTCGACCGTTTCGGCAGGATGCCGGAAGAGGTCGGGCACCTGCTCAAGATCGTCACCATCAAGTCGCTGTGCCGCAAGGCCAATGTCGAGCGCATCGAGACCGGGCCGAAGGGCGCGGTGATCACGTTCCGCGACAACCTGTTCAGCAATCCGGAAGGACTCATCCGCTTCATTGCGGCCCAGGGTCCGCGCGCGCGTGTGCGGCCGGATCAGCGCGTGGTGTTGTTTGAGGAATGGGAGCAGCCGGAAGACCGCCTCGCCGGCACCGATGCGATTTTGCGCGATCTCGTGCGCATCGCGCAGCCGGCCAGGGCGGCGTGAAGCGCCAGGCCCGAAACGCCGTCAGCCGGCGGCGGCTTTGCGCTTGGCAAGCTCCTGCGCGGCGCGCTCCATGGCAGCGGCGAGATAGTCGGGCGACTGCGCGCCCGACACCGCAAGCACGCCGCCGAATATGAAACAGGGCACGCCGTCGATGCCGGCCTGTTTGGCGGCCTGCGCCCGGCGGGTGACGGTGTCGACATCCTCCCCGCCGGCAAGACGCCGCAGCGTCGCGTCGTGCTCGAGCCCGCATTCGGCGCCCGCCTGCGCCAGCACGTTGCGGTCGGTCAGGTCGGCGCCTTCGGTGAAATAAAGCTCCATCAGCCGCTGCTTCATTGCCGCCGCCTGGCCGATCTGGTCCGCCCACAGGATCAGGCGATGGCAATCGGTCGTGTTCGGCTGCCGGCTGATCCTGTCCATCGCATAGACAAGGCCGTCCTCGGCGGCCGCGGCGGCGACGCGCTCGGCGATCCGCGCGTAGCGCTCGACCGAGCCGAACTTGGTGGTCAGATATTGCTCGCGCGAAATGCCCTCGCGCGGGATCCAGTCATTGAGAAAATACGGATGGAAGCGCAGTTCGACCGCAATGTCGGGCCTGAGCGCGATCGCCTGCTCGATGCGCTTCTTGCCGATGAAGCACCAGGGGCAGACGACGTCGGAGACGACGTCGATGACGAGCTTGCCGTTTTCGGTCTGGTTCATCGGCGGACCTTTCCTGCGATCCGCCGCAATGTAGGCAAGGTGCTACTCCGCGGCAATCGCGGGCATCGTCACGCGCGAAAGCAGGGAGGCGACCGTATCGGCGGATTTGCGGGTGGCAAGCGTCACCGCCGGCGCCGCCGGGGTATGAATCTGGTCGGGCGTGAGCATCGTGTGCTTGAGCACGCTGGCAATGCGGCGGGCGACGACATGGGCGTGGCGCAGGTCGGTCTCGGTGAAGGCCAGCAGCACGGTGCCGTCGCTGTCGCGGCAGCCGAAATCGACCCCGCGCACGAGCCGGCTGACGAGGCGCGCGGCATCGCGATTGGCGCGGTCGGGCAGCCCGGCATCGAACACGAAGCGGGCGACCGACAGGCCGGTGCCGCGGTTGCGCGCGTCGGCGAGCGCGCGTTCGAGGTCGCGCATGAAGGCCTCGGGCGTGAGCAGGCCGGTGGCCGGGTCGATGATGCCGTTATTGTCGAACGAGCGCAGGATGCGGCGCAGGCGTTCCTCGAAGGCATGCAGGCGGATGAAGGGTAACATGCGCTGCACCAGGCGCGCGGGCTCGGCGACGAAGGTCGCGCTCGGGAAGGCGCTTGCGGAGAACGGCGCCGCCGCGTTCAGGACGCCGACCGGCAGGTCGCGGAAGCGGGTGTCTTCCGCAATCGCGGTCAGAAAGGCTTCGACACTGCGCGCGCCAAACCCGTCGCCGATGATCAGGCCGTCGGCATCGCGCGATTTGAGATAGCGGGCCGCGGTCTCGATGGTCAGCGCGCCGACGGCCATCCGCTGCCCGATGTCCCGCGCAACGA
>WBUW01000263.1 GCA_008933495.1 Pseudorhodoplanes sp. | reverse complement strand
TACACCGCCCCGCGTTATTATGGTTATTATTACCGGCCGTATCGCTGGCATCGCCGCCACTGGCGCCGCTGGTAACACGGACACCGTCGAAATGCGGCCAGCAGGCGCTGCCTGATGGCCGGCTTTCGCTCTTGCATTTCAACTGAGGCCGCCGGTCGCCCGGCGACCCGGCAATTAGGGTAGCAGCCGGCGGCTTGGATCACGCCGCGCTCGGCAGCGTCTTGGTCACGGCCGCGATGAAACTCTGTCGCGCGTCGGATACCGCAAGTCCGCGCGGCTCGAATACGTGCCGGCAGAGGAAAAATTGGGTCAGCGCGAAGCCCTGCAGGAGTTCGGCGAGCGAGGGGGCGGCGCTCGCCTCCTCACGAAGAAAGGCCGGCAGCGGCAACAGCCTGTCGCGCCAGGATTCGCCCGCCTCCGCCGACACGGCCCGCCCCGACTTGGGTGAAACAAAAGCAAGGCCGCTCGAACGGCCGGTCGCCGCACAGCGGGCGAGATCAAGCCCGAACCCGAGCTCGGCAAGCATCTGCAGTTCAAAACGCACCACGAGCGCGGCCGCAAACTGCGGATCGTCGAGGTGGCCGAGCGTCACATCAAGCGCATGGTAGATCCGCTCGTGCGGATCGCGTTCCGGCAGCAGACGCGCGAGCGCCGACAAGTGCGTGACGGCATAGACGGCATGGGAAGCCCCGAGCAGCGCGCCAGCCCTCAGGTGCAGGCCCTCGACGCCGAAAGCTCCCAGATGTTCCTCAAGGCGCGCGCGCCACGTCACGCGTACGCTATTGCCCGGCTGCAGCAGCGGCCGCATGCGCGTGCTCGCCCCGCCCCGCACCAGGCCGAGATAGCGCCCGTGCTCGCGCGTCATCACGTCGAGAATGGCGCTCGTCTCGCCATGCCGTTTCGCGGCCAGGACCACCGCTTCGTCTGTCCATTGCATCCGGTCGGCCCGTGAAACGCGGTCGCTGATGGCTCTTCGCTGCCACCTTGCGAGCGAGTCGCACGCGCGTCAATCCTTGGGATATTCGAGCCCCATCTGCCGATAGCGCTCCGGGTCGTCGCCCCATTTCTCGCGTACCTTCACGAACAGGAAAAGGTGCACCGGCGCTTCCGCAATCTCCGCGATCTGGCGCCGCGCGTCCGCACCGATCGCCTTGATCGTCTGTCCGCCGCGCCCGAGCACGATCTTGCGCTGGCTCTCGCGTTCCACATAGATCGTCTGCTCGACCCGCACCGAGCCGTCCTTGAGCTCCTTCCATGTCTCCGTTTCCACCGTCGATTGATACGGCAGTTCCTGGTGCAGCCGCTCGTAGAGTTTCTCGCGCGTGATTTCGGCGGCAAGCTGGCGCAGCGGCGCGTCGGAAATCTGGTCGGCCGGATAAAGCCACGGCCCGGCCGGCAGCCGTTCGCCGATCCATCGCTTGATATCGTCAACGCCGTCACCCGTCAGTGCCGACACCATGAAAGTTGCCGCAAAGACCGCTTCTTCGTTGGCGCGCCGGGCGAGATCGAGCAGGGCCTCCTTGCCGACGAGATCGATCTTGTTGAGGACGAGAAATTTCTCGCCGCGGACGTCCGCCGCTCTGGCCAGAATGGCCTGCGCCTCTTCGTCGAGGCCTTTCTTTGCGTCGATGAGAATGCCGGAGAGATCGGCGTCGCTTGCTCCCTGCCAGGCGCTTGCCACCATCGCCCGGTCCAGCCGGCGGCGCGGGGCAAAGATGCCCGGCGTATCGACGAAAATGAGCTGCGCCTTGCCCTCGATCGCGATGCCGCGAACGATCGTGCGGGTCGTTTGGACCTTGTGCGAAACGATGGAAACCTTGGTGCCGACGAGCGCATTGAGCAGTGTCGATTTGCCGGCATTGGGCGCGCCGATCAGCGCGACGAACCCGCAGCGCGTGTCGGCGTCAGCCTCAGACATCGACCCGTACGCCCTCGCGCGCGAGCAAGGCGGCGGCCGCCGCCTGCTCGGCGGCGCGCTTGGAGCGGCCACACCCTTCCGCCGGCTCCCGATCGGGCAGCATGACGGCAACGCGGAATTCCGGATCGTGATGCGGCCCGGTCCGTTCGACCTCGCGATAGGACGGCGTCGGCAGGCCGCGCGCCTGCGCCCATTCCTGCAGTACGGTCTTGGGATCGCGCAGCGGGCGTGCCGGCTTGCGCATCCGCTCGGCCCAGAACCGCTCGACAAAGGCGCGCGCCGACTTGTATCCGCCATCGAGGAAAACCGCGCCGATCAGTGACTCGCAGACATCGGCCAGGATCGCGACCCGCGCGCGGCCGCCGGCCTTGACCTCGGAGGCGCCCAGCCGCAGCGAAGCGCCCAGATCGATGGCGCGCGCGACGTCCGCGCAGGTTTCGCGACGGACGAGATCGGCAAGCCGGCGCGACAATTCCCCCTCGTCCGCCTTCGGAAAGGCCTCAAACAGCATTTCCGAGATCGCAAGCCCAAGCACGTGGTCGCCGAGAAATTCCAGCCGCTGGTAGCTGCCGTTGCGGGCCTGCGCTCCCTTGAGCGCAGAAATGTGGGTGAGCGCGCGCTCAAGCAACGCGGCATCCGAGAACCGGTATCCGACCGTCTTCTCCAGCGACGTTGCCATGCGCGCTTTGGCGCGCGCTTTCGGCTCGGGTTTCTTCGCCGGTGCGGCGGCGACGCGCGGCTCGCTTTTTCCGTCGCTTCCGTGTCGCGCGCCTTGCCGCTGCGCGTCCGGACCCGCCCGCGGCCTTGCGTCCGCCCGCCGCGTCATCGGACGATCGATAACAACCGGTTCCAGCGCACAGTCCAGGGCCAGAGCCAGAACTGCCAGGCCCGCTCGCCCTCAGCGACGGAAAAGAAGATCAGTTGTGCGCGGCCGACGAAATTTTCGAGCGGGACATAGCCGACCTGCGACAGCACGCGGCTGTCCGTCGAGTTGTCGCGATTGTCACCCATCATGAAATACTGGCCTGTGGGCACCACGTATTCCTGGGTGTTGTCGTAGAATCCGTTATCGATCAGGTCGAGCGTCGTATAGGTGACGCCGTTCGGCAGCGTTTCGCGCCAGCGCTTGATGCGCGTCGCCCGCGGCGTCTCCTCGGTTTCAATATAGTCATCGATCCGCTCGCGCTTGACCGGCTGGCCGTTGATGTGGAGAAGCCCGTCGATCATCCGGATGCGGTCGCCGGGCAGGCCGATGACACGCTTGATATAGTCGGTCGAATCGTCCTTCGGCAGCCGGAACACCGCGATATCGCCGCGCTCGGGCCCGGAGGACAGGATGCGGCCGGAAAACAACGGCGGCGAGAAGGGAATGGAATAGCGGCTGTAGCCGTACGAATATTTCGATACGAACAGATAGTCGCCGACCAGCAGCGTCGCCTTCATCGAGCCGGACGGAATGTTGAAGGGCTGAAACAGAAAGGTCCGGATCACCAGCGCAATGATGAGCGCATGAACGATCACGCGGACGGATTCGCCAAACCCGCCTTCTTTTCGTTTTGTACCGGTCGTCACGCTCATGCGCCTCTTGTCCGTCGGGTTGCCAATGCCTGCGCCCTTGTAGCGGCTGCCCCATATTGGCGCAATCAACCGCCGCTCATGTTTCATGTAATTGATATTATTAGATTTTTATCGAGGTTCCGATCGCCGTCAGAGCCCCACGCCGGGCCCTGCCAGAAGAAACTCAACCCGCGCCGGACGACGATTCCACGGCGCTCTTGAGAACCGCGGATATCACGACGAACGCCTGCGCGATCGGGTATTCGTCCGTCAGGCTGACATCGATGCGCGCTTCGAACCCGGGCGGCGTCATGGCCGTCAAGCGCGCCAGCGCGCCGCCGGAGAGCCGCATGGTCGGGCGCCCCGACGGCAGGTTGACCACTCCCATGTCGCGGAAAAACACCCCGCGCCGGAATCCGGTTCCGAGCGCCTTGGCGCAGGCCTCCTTGGCGGCAAAGCGCTTGGCATAAGTCTCGATCCGCGCCGCGCGCCGTTCCGCCCGGGATTTCTCCACCTCGGTGAAAATCCGGTCGATGAAGCGCGCGCCATGGCGCGCAATGACTTTTTCAATCCGGCGAATGTCACAGAGATCCGAACCGATGCCCAGGATCATCGCGCAAGCACCCTGGCGCGCCCGCGATCCATCGCCGCGCGCATGCGCCGGATCGTCTCGCCAAGCCCGTCGAAAATCGCCTCGCCGATGATGAAATGTCCGATATTGAGTTCCACGATTTCGGGCAGGGTCGAGACCCGTTCGGCGGTCGCATGGTCCAACCCGTGGCCGGCATGCACCTCCAGCGCCAGCGATGTCGCAAGCCGCACGCCATCATCGATCCGCCGCCATTCGGATTCGGCCTCGGCGCGGTTTCCCTGCGTGATCGCCTCGCACCAGGCGCCGGTATGAATCTCGATCACCGGCGCCCCGAGCCGCGCCGCCATCTCGATCTGAGGCGGATCGGCGGCAATGAACAGCGATACGCGGATTGACGCCTTGCGCAGGGCTTCGATCGCCCGACCCAGTACAGCCCCCTGGGCCAGGACATCGAGGCCGCCTTCCGTCGTCCGCTCGGTGCGCTTTTCGGGAACCAGGCATACCGCGTGCGGCCTGGTGGCGAGCGCGATCGCCAGCATTTCCGGCGTCGCGGCCATTTCGAAATTCAGCGGCCTGGAGATTTCCGCCTTCAGGCGCGCGATATCGTCGTCGACAATATGGCGCCGGTCCTCGCGCAGGTGCGCGGTGATGCCGTCGGCGCCGGCCTCGATCGCAGCCAGCGCGGCGCGGACCGGATCGGGATGGCGTCCGCCGCGCGCGTTGCGCACGGTGGCGACATGATCGACGTTGACACCAAGGCGGATGCGGGATGTCTCTGACACGCTCTGCATTCTCCGGCTGGCGTTCGCTCACCCGTTCACACGGGCCGCGTTCGCGACGACCGACTTCGCCCGCAATTGCGCGATGATCGCCGTCAGATGCTTGAGATCGTAGACTTCCAGATCGATGGTCACGGTCGTGAAATCCGGCGACCGGCGCGTCATGCGGA
>WBUW01000262.1 GCA_008933495.1 Pseudorhodoplanes sp. | reverse complement strand
GGGCGAGCACCGCGAACGGCCCGATGGCCGCGCTGAGCGGCGCGTAATGGAATTCGCGATAGCGCGGATCAAACACCTGGCCGAGCGCCACGTGCACGGCGAGCACGGTCGCCGCGATCAGCACGAGGCCGAGCGCAAGCGGCAAGGGATCGCGCAGGCGTTCGCCGCGCCGGGCCAGCAGCTGCGCGAACGACGGTATGGCTGCGCCGGCCGTCAGCGCCGCCGACACGAGGAGCGGCGCCGCGATTGCGACGAGCCCCATCGCCAGCGAGCGCAGCCAGCCGCCGGCGGTGAAGCTTTCCAGCGGGATTTTCTCGATCGCGAGCGGCACCATGAGCCCGGCCGTCGCGGCGCAGACGAACACGCCGGCCCAAGCGGCGGGCGATGGCCGGTTGCGCCGTGCGGCCACCATGGCGGCGAGCACGATCGCCAGAACGAGCGTGACGCCGCCGATGGCCTGCCGCGCCCAGGCGGGGTGATTGGACACCGGTTCGCCCCACGCAAACTTCACGCCGCGATGATAGGCGTCGAGCAGGCCCCAGAACCCACCGACCGTCCCCTCAAGCCCGCGCTTCCAGGGCTGGTCGAACGCCTCGATCAGGTTGATCCGCAGCCCGTCGCGCCTGGCGAGCGCCAGCACCTCGTGCAGCACGCGCGCCTGGTTGGCCGGAGACGGCAGCGCCCCCTCGCGCATGCGCCCCTGGCTGGGAAAACCGGTTTCGCCGATCAGGATGTCCTTGCCCGGAAATGCCGCCGCCATCTTCCGCCGGATGGAATCCACGTGCGCGGCGGCGTCGCGTGCGGCAACCGGGAAATCCTCCCAATAGGGTAGGATATGGATGGTGACGAAATCCACCGCCTCGTACACCTCACGGTGGCGCAACCAGAATTCCCACACGTCGGCATAGGTCACCGGCACACTCACCCGCGCCTTCACGTCGCGGATCACGGCGGCGAGGTCGGCGCCCGACATTTCCCCGCGCAGCAGCACCTCGTTGCCGACGATCACCGTCGAAATCACGTCCGGAAATTGGCGAACGAGGTTAACGACGCCGTCGATCTCGCGCCGGTTCGACACCGGGTTGCTCGACAGCCAGATGCCCTGCATCACCTTCAGCCCGTGCTTGCGGGCGAGCCCGGCGATCTGGCCGAGCGCGTGTTCGATCGAATAGGTGCGCACGCAATCGGTCCGCAGCTTCAGGACCGCGAAATCCTCGTCAATCTGCGCGGCCGGAATCCGGGTCGCCGGGTCGAGCGGCGTCTGCTCGCCGCGGAACGGCGCATAGGACACGCAGGGGATTTTTTCGTTGGCCGAAAGCGGCGATGGCGGCATCGCGACCGGCTGGCCCATCCACCACCAGAACGCCACCGTTAACGATGCCGCCAGGACGGCGCAGGCAGCCGGCAAGATGAACGGATATGCAGGAAGGCGTTGCATGCGGGCAGGTCTTTATGCCGGGCGGGAAACCACATGCCAAGCGATCCGATGGTTGCGCGCGATCGCAACCGCGCGCTGGACAAAACCAGGAACTTTGGCAATCTCAATTGCGGGATTGCGTGCGCCGTATTGCCGGCGGAATTAGATGCCTAAGGTGCTGGCGACTGAATGCAACGGAATTGCGATCCGCACGTAGCCCGATCGCGCAACCCGAGAAAAACTGCTCCTCCGATGGTCCTACGAGTTTTGCGTAAATTGGCCGTGCCGGTCCTGGCCATGGCCCTGTGCAGTTCAATGCCGGCATTCGCCCAGAGCGGGGACCCCAAGGCGGGCGACAAGGCGCGCAACCAGACCGGCGAGCCGCAGAAAGACAACGCCGCGCGCAAGGCCGCCGAACTCGCCGACGTCGCCGCCCGGCTGCCCGGCCCGGCCGGCCAGCCCGAATGCGTCTGGCTCGGCCGCCGCGTGGTCAACCTGCTCTGGCGCGACGACCTCGACACCGCATTCCGGCATCTGGATCTCTACGACCGGTTCGGCTGTCCCGGCGGCCATATCCAGGCGACCTTCCGCTGCGTCGTCCGGCAGGGCCAGCTCGATCCGAAAGCGCCGGAATCCCTCGCCGCCCGCGTCCATGCATGCTGGATCGATCCGGCGATCGAGGCGACGCCGGCCGCGGCCGCCAATCCGGGCGCGGCAACTGGAACCACCGCGCAGTAGCGGCGTTTATTTTTCGATTGCGGGACCGGCGCCTTCAATTTGCCATTCCCGACATCAAATGAAATTCGCGCCTCTCTTCCCGACATCGCCCTTGAAAGCGTGCTGGATCAGAGGTATGTTGCGCCGCAACAGGCGCCGTTCCAGGGGACGGAATGGCCGCTTCAATCTCAGCCCCTCTTGAGTTAGCGTGTTATGCGCTCCGCTTTGTCCGCCGTCGCGCTGATTGCGTGCGTGCATGCGGGACTTTGGGCTCTGGGCAGAAGCCAGATCGACGCGCCCGATTTCGACGGCCCGTTACCGAGCGTCTCCTACGCGCCGTTCGAAGGCGCCCAGCATCCCGACAAGCACCAGGCGTCGGCCGCGCGCATCCGCGCCGACCTGCGCGTGCTGGCGCCGACGACGCGCGCCATCCGCACCTATTCGTCGACCGGCGGCGTCGAGCTCGTGCCCGGCATTGCCAACGAGTTCGGGCTCAAGGCCACGATCGGCGCCTGGATCGACAAGGACGACGTCCGCAACGAACGCGAAATGCGTTCGGTGATCGAGTTGGCGCGCCGCCATTCCAATGTCGACGGCATCGTGGTCGGCAACGAAACGGTCTTCCGCGGCGAGCAGAAGGTCGACGACCTGATCAAGAAAATCCAGCGCGTGAAGCGCGAGACCCAGGTCCCGGTCACCACCGGCGAAATCTGGCATGTCTGGATGGAGCATCCGGAGCTGGTATCGGCGGTCGACTTCATCGCCGCGCACATCCTGCCCTACTGGGAAGGCTTCTCGGAAACCCAGGCCGCCGATCAGGCCATCCTGATCTACGACAAGCTGCGCCAGACCTATCCCGGCAAGCGCATCGTGATCGCCGAATTCGGCTGGCCGAGCGCCGGCTATAACCTGAAGGCCGCCAACCCCGGCCGCCTGACGCAGGCCGCCGTGCTGCGCGAATTCACCACGCGCGCCGAAGCGCTCGGCATCGACTACAACATCGTCGAAGCCATCGACCAGCCCTGGAAGATTTTCGAAGGCGGCGTCGGCCCCTATTGGGGCATCTACGACGTCAACCGGTCGCCGAAATTCGCCTGGAGCGGGCCGGTGGTCGAGGTCGATCACTGGAAGAACCTGATGCTCGCCGTCCTGTTCGGCGTGCTGCTGTCGCTCCCGATCATCTCGATGCGCGGCGCCTCGTTCGGACAGGCCGTGCTGCTCGGCACCGCCGCGCACGGCGCCGGCGCCTGGTTTGCCACCGTCTTCATCTTCTGGAAGTGGCATTACTTCGTGGCCGGCGCGGCCTTCGCGCTCGGGCTCGGCGTGCTCTTGCTCATTCCGCTGGTGTTCATCGCGCTCGCGCGCGTGGACGAAATCGCCGCCATCGCCTTCGGCCGCAAGCCGCGCCGCCTGCTGCCCGCCTCGCCCCCGCTCGTGCCGGAGCCCGGCGGCCCGAAAGTGTCGATCCATGTGCCGGCCTATCGCGAGCCGCCGGACATGCTGAAGGCAACGCTCGACGCGGTCGCCCAGCTCAGCTATCCGAATTTCGAGTGCGTCGTCGTCATCAACAATACGCCCGACCCGGCTTTCTGGCAGCCGGTCGAGGAGCATTGCCGCACGCTCGGCGAACGCTTCAAGTTCGTGCGCGCCGACAAGCTGGAAGGCTTCAAGGCCGGCGCGCTGCGGCTTGCGCTCGATCACACCGCGCCAGACGCCGAAATCATCGGCGTCATCGACGCCGACTATATCGTCACGCCCGACTGGCTGACCAATCTCGTGCCGGTCTTTGCCGATCCCAAGGTCGGCCTGATCCAGGCCCCGCAGGACCACCGCGACGGCGACCGCTCGCTGATGCATCACGCCATGCAGGGCGAGTATTCGGGCTTCTTCGACATCGGCATGGTCCAGCGCAACGAGAAGAATGCGATCATCGTGCACGGCACGATGTGCCTGATGCGCCGCGCGGCGCTCGAGGCCGCCGGCAACTGGTCGAGCGACACGATCTGCGAGGATACCGATCTCGGCCTCACCATGATCGAGCTCGGCTGGCAGGCCCACTACACCAACCGCCGCTACGGGTTCGGCCTGCTGCCGGAATCCTTCGAGGCGTTCAAGAAGCAGCGCCACCGCTGGGCCTATGGCGGCGTGCAGATCGTCAAGAAGCACTGGCGGCGTTTCGTGCCGGGCATGAGCATGCTCACGCGCGAGCAGCGCCGCGAATTCCTGCTCGGCTGGCTGGTCTGGCTCGGCGCCGAATCGATCGGCGTCGTGGTCGCGGTCCTCAATCTGCTGTGGGTGCCGGTCGTGGTGTTTGCCGGCATCGCGATCCCCGACAAGATCCTGACCATCCCGATCATCGCCGCCTTCGCGGTGTCGGCGCTCCATTTCCTCACGCTCTACCGCCTGCGCGTGCCGATCCCCAAGCGCCAGACGGCGGGGGCGATGATCGCCGCCATGTCGGTGCAATGGACGGTGGCGCGCGCGGTCGGCGACGGCCTGATCAAGGATCACCTGCCCTTTGCCCGCACCGCCAAGGGCGGCCGCGGCAAGAAGCCGATGGAGTTCCAGGCATTCTGGGAGACCGTGCTGGGCGCGCTGCTGGTGATGGGTGCGGTGCTGCTGATCGTCACGAATACGACGCAGATCCACGAAATCCGCATCTTCGCCGCCGTGCTGCTGCTGCAGAGCCTGCCGTTCCTGGCCGCCGCCCTGATCGCGACGATCGAGGGCACGGCGCTCAACGAGTTCGCCTGGTGGCGCGGGCTCGGCGCGCGCGGGCTGGCGCTGGCCTCGAAGCGCCCGGCCGCGCTGGCAAACCCGCCGGTGGCGCCCGCCGAGAAGCAGCCGGAGACGGTGCCGTAACGGCCCGGCTTGTTCCGCCTGACGATT
>WBUW01000261.1 GCA_008933495.1 Pseudorhodoplanes sp. | reverse complement strand
CCCTCGGACCGAGCGCAGCCAAGGTGCAGGCGGCCGCCCGCCGGCTCGCGCTCGCTGTGACGGTGCGCGACATGCCCGCCTCCACCCGCACCGCCGAGGAGGCGGCGGCGGCCTGCGGCGTTGGCGTCGGCCAGATCGTCAAGTCGCTGGTCTTCACCGGCGCGCAGAGCGGACGGGGCTATCTGCTGCTGGTCTCGGGCAAGAACCGCGTCAACGAGAAAGGCGTGGCGGCGCATCTGGGCGAGCCGCTCAGCCGCCCCGACGCCGCCGCCGTGCGCGCGCTCACCGGCTTTGCCATCGGCGGCATTCCGCCGTTCGGGCACGCGACGCCGCTCGCCACCTACATGGATGCGGACCTGCTCGCCTTCGACATCGTGTGGGCGGCCGCCGGCACCCCGCGCGCGGTGTTCTGCGTGCATCCCGACCGGCTGTGCGCAGCGCTCGCGGCGACCGTGATCAGGGTCGTCTAGATGCGATCCGCCGAAGTGGGTACCGGTTCGGCGAGAGGTCGCGCGAAAAGCTAAAGAATCCGGACCGTGATCCGGTTCAATCTGAACGGATCACGGTCTAGCCGTCGCCTTGGGCGCGGTGCAACATGCAGCGAGGCGGAATGCTGCGCCGCTGATCCGGGGCCGCCGCAATCCGGAATTTCACGCGGTCCCGGGTCGGCAGCGCATCACTACGCTTCGCTCGTGCCGCGCTGCGCCGGCGACGACCGGAAATCATACGCAGCGCCCGCCGTCGACCTCCACGATATTGCCGGTGAGAAAGGCCGCCTCGTCGGAGGCGAGGAACAGCGCGACATTGGCGATGTCCTGCGGCTGCGCCAGGCGGCCGAGCGGCACGGTGGCGATGAATTTCTCGCGCTGGCCGTCGGCGGCGCCGAGAAAGGTCGGCAGCAGCGGGGTATCCGTCGCAACGGGCGCGATGGCGCAGACGCGGATCCGCGCCGGGGCAAGCTCGACCGCGAGCGTCTTGGTCAGGTTATGCACCGCGCCCTTGGTGGCGTTGTAGGCCGACAGGCCGGGCCGCGGGCGCAGGCCCGCGGTCGAGCCGATATTGATGATGGCCCCGCCGCCGCCGCGCCGCATCAGCGGCACCGCCGCCTGCGCGAACAGGAACACGCCCTTCACATTGACCGCGAAAACGCGCTCGAATTCCGCCTCGCCGATGTCGAGCAGCGGCTTGTTGATGTGGCTGGCGCCGGCATTGTTGATGAGAATGTCGAGCCGGCCGAAGGCCCGTTCGGTCGCGGCGACCGCGGCATCGATGTCGGCCTTGTTGGTCACGTCGCAGCGCACAAACCGCGCGCGCGCGCCGATCGCGCCGGCGACACGGCCGCCGTTTGCTTCGTCGACATCGAGCACGGCGACCAGCGCGCCTTCGTTGGCGAAGGTGTGCGCGATCGCCTCGCCCATGCCGGAGCCCGCGCCGGTGACGATGGCGACCTTTCCCTCAAGACGCATCACGTCCTCCAACTTCTCGCCGTTCGCCCGAGGTGCTTTTCGCGCAGCGAAAAACCGCGAAGGGCGACGGCCGGGAATACCTTATGACTGCGGCCGCTCATCCTTTGAGCGCCGCGCGCAGCCAGCAAAGCCCGTCCTGCGTCTTGCCGCGCGGGAAATATTCGGCTGCCACCCATCCGTCGTAGCCGAGCGCGTCGAGCGTTTCATAGATCGCCGGATAATGCACCTCGCCCTCGTCCGGCTCGTGGCGCGAGGGGACGGCGGCGATCTGCACATGGCCGACCAGCGGGAAGTTTTTCTCGAAACGGCGGATCAGGTCGCCGCCCACGATCTGGGCGTGATAGAAATCGAATTGGATTTTCACGTTCGGATTGCCGAGCCGGGCGAGAATGTCGGCGGCGTGTTCGGCGCTGTTGAGGAAATAGCCCGGCCGGTCGCGCGGATTGATCGGCTCGATCAGGAGCGTGATGCCGTGCGCCGCCGCCTCGTCGGCGACGCGGGCGAGATTGGCGATGAAGGTGCGCTCGGCCGGCGCCCGCTCGCCGGCCTCCACCTTGCCGGCCAGACAATGGATCGCGCGCCCGCCGATCGCCCGGATATAGTCGAGCGCCTGGCGGAACAGCGCGTCGAAGTCGCGCTCGCGCCCCGGCACGGCGGCAAGGCCGAACTGCCCCTCGCCGCCGCGCTCGGTATTGATGCCGAGCATGGTCAGGCCGTGCCGGTCGAGTTCGGCCTTCACCTGCGCAGCCGGCGTGTCATAGGGAAACTGCCCCTCCACCGCCTTGAAGCCGGCCGCCGCCGCCGCGCCGAAGCGCTCGCGCAGCGGGCGCTCGGCAAACAGATAGGCGAGGTTGGCGGCGAAGCGGGGCATGGGTTCCTCGGCGTCATGGCCGGGCAACCGGGTCCGACCTCCGGTCGGCCCGGTCGTAAACTTGTCCCGGCCATCCACGTCTTGCTTTTCTGTGGCTCTTGCCGCCTCCTTAGCCAATGTCCGGCGGCTACGTCTACATCATGTCAAACAAGCCCAACGGCATTCTTTCTTTATGTCGGCGTGGCAGGCGACTTGACAAGGCGGGCGTACGAGCACCGATCCGGATTGGTTGACGGTTTCACGAAGCGCTATGGTCTGAAGCGACTGGTGTTCTATGAAGCCCATGACGATATCCGCGCTGCCATCCAGCGCGAAAAACTCATGAAACACTGGCCGCGCGCATGGAAAGTTCGTCTAATCCACGGCATGAATTGCGACTGGCGCGATCTTTATGACGATCTCGCATGAAGGCGTGGATGGCCGCGACAACGCGGGCATGACGGGAAATGAAAGTGGCCAACTCATCGGAAGTGTCATGGCCGGGCTTGTCATGGCCGGTCGATCAGCCTTTCGGCGCCGTAGGTCTGGAAGTTGCGTCTGATCTCGTAGAACTGCTGGCGCGAATAGCCCATCACCTTGCAGGCGCGGCTGACATTGGAGAGTTCCGACGCCAGCTCCAGCAGCGAGAGCTTGCGGCGTGCTATCTTGTCCTTGGCGGTCATGGTCGTTTTTCCGTTGGGTTCGATTGGTTGTCTCAGCAACGCCATCAAACCCGCTCGGAAGCGGCACGGCCACCGGAACCGCGCGCTTGGACTCTCACGGTCCGCGCGCGGTTCTTCGGTGGCCTACTGTCAGGTGATTACGATCTCAGGACACCCAGATGAGCGTTAGCGAAATCCAGGGCGGACGTTCCGCTTGCGACCCCCTATCCCGCTTCGCTCCATGCGGGCTACAGCCTCACGCCTCACCTCGACAAATCCTCCCTCCCGCCCTACCTTTCCGCCATGAACCTCATCCGCCGCAGCATCTCCCTCGACCCCTTGACCGACGCACGCTTGCGCGAGCTGGCGGCCGAGCGCGGACAGGACGAAGCCGCTGTGCTGGCTGAAGCCGTGGCGCTGCTCGACTCCGTCGTCGACATCGGCAATCCGGACATCGCTGAAGACCGCCGCCGCTTCGAGGACTTCAAGCGCACGCGCGAGGCCATTCCGCTGCGCGACGTCAAAGCATGGGTGGAGAGCTGGGGCACTGAAAATGAGTTGCCCCGGCCGAAGCCGCAGCGGATCGGATGATCTACCTTTCGCCGGAGGCCGCTGCCGATATGGAGCGGGTCCGCGAATTTCTCGACATCAACAATCCGGAAGCAGCCAAGCGCGCCTTGCGCACGATCTTCGCGGCGCTGGAACGTATCGTGGAATTTCCCGATCTCGGCCGCCGACCGGAGACGCCGACATCCGTCAGATCGTCATTCCCTTCGGCGCGGCGGGTTACATCGTCCGCTACACGATCTTACCCGAGAGCGGCGACACGCTGGTGCTGCGCCTGTGGCATGGGCGCGAGGCGCGGAAGTAAGCGGAGCCCGGACGAAGCGAGCGAAATCCAGTGGCGATCCCTTCGCAAATCACTCCGCATTCCGCGGAGTTTACCCTCGGGCCGCGCTTCGTGCGGACCCGTTGGCTCCGTGCGGGCTACGGGCTCTGATCGTCCTCCGAAGACTGTAGCGGAACCGATCCGTCATCGTCTTGATCTCTTGGGCGGTCGGATAGCCTGATGTCGCGGACATGCCTGTTACCGAGAAAGCGGCCGGACCGCTCTTCCCGCGTTCCGTGAATTGCCTTATGAGCCGCCCGATCAAGCGCCTCCTGCACCTTCATGATGTCCAGCGTCGCCCCTCCGTCCGAGTGGCAAGCAAGCGTAGGATGGGCCAAGGCGCGGGGCGCCGAGCCCACCACATTTGCGGATCGGCACGTGGTGGGCTTCGCTCCGCCCGGCCCACCCTGCAAGATTCACCCCGCCTTCAGCTTCCTCGCCTTGCGCAAATCCGCGTTGATCCGCGTCTGCCAGCCGCACCCGGTCTTGCGGTAGGCCGCGAGCACGTCGGCGTCGAGGCGCAGCTTCACCGCCTGCTTCGGGTTCGGCAGCGGCGGGCGGCCGCGCCGCAGCAGCTTTTCGCCCTGCCGGATTTCGGCACGATCGAAAAACTTGTCGGTCAGTTCCGGCGCGTCGTCCGCATCAACCCATGCGGCGGCGCCAGATTTCTTCTTCCTTGGCATGACAGTGCCTCATGGAGGTGATGTGGCGGGCTTCGCCGCCATAGCGCGTCGAAGACGCGCGTGAACGCGCTTATGGCATCCGGACCGTCACCACCAGCCGGCCGTCGAGATAATCCGCCGTGAGGAAGCGGGTTTCCCCATAGTCGCGCCGGTCGTCAACGATCGTCGCAGTCAAGCCGTCGAGAACTTCTCCCGCTCTTGCGAAATCGAGATCACGATGCCGTAGCGTCAATTTACGCTTCGCCGGATCGAACGTGATCTTCATGTACAATATATGTACCCCCATTTAATACGCCGTGCAACGCCGGTCATGGAGAAATAACGCGCGTTGACATCCTTCGTCATCTGGATTATATTCCTAACACCCGATCCGCCCGGCTGCGCGAAAGCGCGTCCGGTGAAACAGAAGGGCGCTTTCATGAGGCGTCATGAAATGTGGGATCGCCTGTTAGGGGCCGGAATGGCGCTTGCGCCAGGCC
>WBUW01000260.1 GCA_008933495.1 Pseudorhodoplanes sp. | reverse complement strand
ATTCGTTCAATGTCATTCCGGCGCTCGGGCAGGCGGTGGCGGGCGATGCCGAATCCTATCGTTATCTTGTCGAGTCGATCCAGATGTTCCCAAAACCCGAGCGTTTTTCTGCCATGATCCGTGCGGTCGGATTTGCGCGCGTGAGCCACACGCCGATGTCGGGCGGGATCGTCGCCCTGCATTCCGGCTGGCGATGCTAGAAGCAGTTTTTTCCTACACTCGCCCGTGATCCCCTCCCTCGCCCATTCGTTCCGCCTCGCCCGCGCCGGCTTCGTGTTTGCGCGCGAGGGTGTGTTTTCGCTGGTCGATCCGCAGGCGGTGCCGCCGCCGGTGCGCGCCGGCCTCTATCTCGCGCACCTGCTCGAACGGCCGAGCGCGCAAGGAATCACGAACCGCCTGTCGGCGGCGCTCACGCAGCTCGGTCCGACCTACGTCAAGCTCGGGCAGTTTCTGGCCACGCGGCCGGACATTGTCGGGGTTTCGCTCGCGCGCGACCTGGAAACCCTGCAGGACAAGATGCCGCCATTCCCGCAGGCGCAGGCGCAGGACGCCATTGAAAAGGCATTCGGGCAACCGCTCGGAAAAGTCTTTGCCGGTTTCGGTCCGGCGGTGGCGGCCGCGTCCATCGCCCAGGTCCACCGCGCGGAGATCGACACCGCGTCCGGGCGCCGGCCGGTGGCCGTGAAAGTATTGCGGCCCGGGATCGAGCGGCGTTTCAAGACCGACCAGGATGCCTTCCTGTTCGCCGCCCGGCTTGCGGAAAACTTTTCGGCGGAGGCCCGTCGGCTGCGCCTGATCGAGACCGCGGCAACGCTGCGCCGGTCCGTGGCGCTCGAAATGGATTTGCGGCTCGAAGCGGCAGCGCTGTCCGAAATGGCGGAGAACACCCGCGACGATCCGGACTTTCGCGTGCCGACCGTCGACTGGGAACGCACCGCCAAGGACGTGCTGACACTGGAATGGATCGAGGGCACCCACCTGTCCGACCACGATGCACTGCGCGCCAAGGGTTTCGACCTGCCGCAACTCGGCCGCGCGGTAATCCAGACCTTCCTGCGCCATGCTTTGCGCGACGGCTTTTTCCACGCCGACATGCACCCGGGCAATCTTTTCGTCGATGACACGGGCCGGCTGGTGGCGGTCGATTTCGGCATCATGGGACGGCTCGGACCGAAGGAGCGGCGCTTCCTTGCCGAGATTCTGTACGGCTTTATCACGCGCAACTATTACCGGACCGCCGAAATTCATTTCGAAGCGGGTTATGTGCCGGCGCATCATTCGGTCGAGAGTTTTGCCCAAGCCATTCGCGCCATCGGGGAGCCCATCCATAACCGCACGGCCGAAGAAATTTCGATGGCGCGCCTGTTGATGCTGCTGTTCGAGGTGACCGGGTTGTTCGACATGCGCACGCGCCCCGAGCTGCTCCTCTTGCAGAAGACGATGGTCGTGGTCGAAGGCGTGGCGCGCGCGCTTGATCCCAGGCTCGACATGTGGACCACCGCCGAGCCGGTGGTGCGCGAGTGGATCGAGCGGCATCTCGGACCGGCCGGCCGCATCGAGGGCGCGGCGGAAGGCGCTAGCGAAATCGGCCGCTTCATTTCCGGCGTGCCGGCGCTCCTTGCGCGCGGAGCGACCCTGGTCGAGCAGCTCGATGCCATCACCCGCAACGGGCTTGTTCTCGCGCCAGAAACGATCGAAGCCATCGGCCGCGCCGAAGCAAACCGCAATCGCTGGACCACGCGCGCGCTGTGGGCGATTGCCGCGCTTCTGGCCTATCTTGCCTATCTGGTCCGGTAGCCCGTTAACCATAGCCGGCTAGACCGGTAGACTATTGGCGCGGCCGGGCCGAAGGCTGGTTCCGGACGCGGCGGTAACAATTGCCATGCTGACAGACAGGCGCATTTTGCTGGTGATCGGGGGCGGGATCGCGGCCTATAAAGCGCTCGATCTCATCCGCCGCCTGCGCGAGCGTGGGGCGCATGTGCGCGGCATTCTGACCAGAGCCGGGCAGGAATTCGTGACCCCGCTGTCGGTCGGCGCGCTGTGCGGCGGACGCGCCTTTACCGATCTGTTCGATGCCGAGAGCGAGTTCGATGTCGGGCATATCCGCCTCGCGCGCGATACCGATCTCGTCGTGGTCGCGCCGGCAACCGCCGACCTGATGGCGAAGATGGCGGGTGGGCACGCCGACGACCTTGCATCAACGGTCCTGCTCGCGACCGACAAGCCGGTGCTGCTTGCCCCGGCCATGAACCCGCGCATGTGGGACAACCGCGCCACGCAGCGCAATGTGGCGCAGCTTGCGGCCGACGGCCGGCGGTTCGTCGGTCCGAACGAAGGCGAGATGGCCGAGGCAAACGAGTCAGGCCTCGGCCGCATGGCCGAGCCGCTCGAAATCGTCGCCGCCATCGAGGGCCTGTTCGCAAAGCCGGCCGCGTCAGGACCATTGTCGGGCAAGCATGTGCTCGTGACCTCCGGGCCGACCCACGAGCCGATCGACCCGGTGCGCTACATCGCCAACCGCTCGTCGGGCAAACAGGGCCACGCGATCGCGAGCGCGGCGGCTTTGGCCGGCGCCAGGGTCACGCTGATCTCGGGGCCCGTAAATCTGCCCGATCCGGCCGGCGTACGCGTCGTGCGAGTGGAGACCGCCCGCGAGATGATGCAGGCGGTGGACCGTGCGCTCCCCGCCGATATTGCCATCTTCGCGGCGGCCGTCGCCGACTGGGGTATCGACAAGCCCGGCGCACAGAAGATGAAGAAGGACCGCGTCGGGCCTCCGCAATTGCCGCTCAGCGAAAATCCGGACATCCTGGCGACCATCGCGGGCCGCAAGGCCGCGCGCCCAGGCCTCGTGATCGGCTTTGCCGCGGAAACCGAGAATGTCATCGACCATGCGCGCGAGAAACTGCGGCGCAAGGGTTGCGACTGGATGGTCGCCAACGACGTATCCCCGCAGACCGGCGTGATGGGCGGCGACCGCAACACGGTGCATCTGGTGTCGGAAGCCGGCGTGGAATCCTGGCCGCAGCAAACCAAGGATGCGGTCGCGCGCGCGCTGATTTCGAAGATCGCGGCTGCGCTGGTATGAACACGACTGTATCCGTTCCGGTCCGCAGATTGCCGCACGCGGCGGATTTGCCGCTCCCGGCATATCAAAGCGCCGGCGCCGCCGGACTCGATCTTCTGGCCGCCGTCCCGGCCGACCGGCCGCTCACGATCGCCCCCGGCGTCTTTGCTTCCGTCCCCACCGGGATCGCGATCGCGTTGCCCACCGGCGTCGAAGGGCAGGTGCGCCCACGCTCGGGTCTCGCGGCACGCCATGGGGTCACGGTTCTCAATTCGCCGGGCACCATCGATCCGGATTATCGGGGCGAAATCAGAGTTATTCTAATCAACCATGGAGCCGTAGCGTTCGTCGTCACGCGCGGGATGCGCATTGCGCAGCTTGTGATTACGCCTTTTGTCTCAGTGAATTTCGAAATCGTCGATGCGCTCGACGATACTACGCGCGGCGACAGTGGTTTTGGGTCCACTGGTTTGAAAACACGGGGATTTTAGACGCGAAAGGCTGGACCTTTCCGCAAATGATATATTAGCGTTATGCGCCATAAATCACCGAGGGCATTCGATGTTGCTTTCCCGCAAGGGTGTGCTTGCTGTTGCCGCGGTGATCGACGTAGCGCTCAACTCGGAAGAGCGGCCGGTCTCGGCCAAAGCGCTTGCGAGCCGGCACGGCCTTCCACCGCGTCACCTCGAACCTGTCCTGCAAGCACTGGTGCATGACGGCATTTTGCGCGGCGTCCGCGGCCCGCGTGGCGGATATGAACTCGGACGCGAGCAGCAATCGATTACGGCAGCCGAAATCCTGCGCGCGGCCGGCACGGTCGACGATTCTACCGACCATCACCTGCCGATCGACGGCCTCGTTGGCGAGGTTGTGCTTCCGGCGATCGCCCAGGCCGAGCGCGCCTTCTCGACGGCACTCGGACAAATCAGCGTCGAGGACCTGGTGATCCGCGCCTCGGCCAAGCGCTGATCGCCGGCAATCAAACCGCGCGCGGCGCCACCTCCCTTTCGCCTGTTCACGGTCTGGACTCTTGGCCGCCCGGCCGCGCGCGTTAAAGTTGGGTGATTCGCAGACGCCCACGCGTCGTGCGGCGCTGTTCTCTCGTCCAACCGGTGAATTCCATCTGCTTTCGGAACGACGGAAGCCGCGAGCGGCCCTTGGGGGCAACGGACATGCGGGCATGACCCAGGCAATCAGCGGCCGGCTTTTCACCACGGTGCGTCATCGGGGAGGGCGGTTCGCGGCTGCGGCCGGCTTCTTGCTGTGCTGGACAATGACAACGACCGCACGCGGCGCCGACTCCGCGGCCGGCGACGAACTGCTGACGGCCGCGCTTGCGGTGATCGACCGGCATATGCTCGCCACGCTTGGCGTCACGCTCGGCTCGCTCCTGTTTGCGTTCGTCACCGCCGTCCTGCTGGTCCGGGCCCGGCGGCATGCGGCGGAAAACGAGGCCCGCACGCGCGACCAGATCGCCGCGCTCACCGCCGATATCGACCGCGCCAATGCGCTGCTGCTGTCGGACCCGCAGATCATCATTGCCTGGGCGGCGGCCTCCGACGAGCCGGAAATCACCGGCGACACTGCGATCGTGACGCCGGCCGGCGACCCGCATCGCGTGCTCGCGTTCGGCTCCTGGCTCGCGCCCGACCCGGCGAGCGCGATCGAACAGGCGCTCGACGTCCTGCGCACAAGCGGCGAAGGCTTCGCCATGGCGCTGACGACGCTGGCCGGCCATCCGGTGGACGCCGAGGGCCGCGTGATCGGCGGACGCGCGGTGCTGCGCCTGCGTGACGTGCGCGGCGTCGCCAGGGAACTGGCCGCGTTGCGCGTCGAGCACAGCGAACTGATCGCGGAAGCCGGGGCCCTGCGCGCGCTGGTGGATACGCTGCCCTCGCCGGTCTGGGCGCGCGACACGACCGGAAAGCTCGAATTCGTCAATCGCGCCTACACCAAAGCAGTCGAG
>WBUW01000259.1 GCA_008933495.1 Pseudorhodoplanes sp. | reverse complement strand
GCTTCTACGGCCCCGGCACCTGGCGCGAGCGACCGGCGGCGCGGCCCGCCTTGCATGTCGATGCCGCCGCCCACGCCGCCCGCCTGGCGCTCACGCGCGGCGCGCCCGGCATCTACAACATCGCCGACGATGACGGCGAGGTCGCCATCGACAAGGCGCGGCGCGAGCTTCGCTTCGATCCCGGCTTGCGCGCCGGCGCCGAACCGGTCGGCCCGGCATCGCCGGGTCCGTGACGCCGACGCTCATCCTGCGCCACGGCGGCCCGGCTTGCCCGATCCGATCGGCTTGCTGAGAAAACGCGAGCCTTTGAGGCCATAGCGCCAGGGCAGATCGGCCGCCTTGCTGATGCCGATGCGCACCCCGACCGCGATCTCCGGATCATGCGTGCGCGCGCGCAATTCAAACGGCGGGCGGTCGAGCGCAAGGCCGTTATGGGCGCGCGTGATGCCGAGCGCCTGGCACAGCCGGCCGGGACCGGAGCAGAGCAGGCGCTCGTCGCGCACGCCGCGCCGCCGCCGCATGGATGCGATGCCCTCCAGCGGCTCAAGCGCGCGGATCAGCACCGCGCTGGCCGAGCCCTCCGTTTCGCACACCACGTTCACGCACCAGTGGATGCCATAGGAGCGGTAGACATAGGCGTGGCCGGGCGGTCCGAACATGACGGCGTTACGCGCGGTGCGCCCGCGGTAACTGTGCGCGGCCGGCTCGGTATGGTGGTACGCTTCGACCTCGACGATCCGCCCGCCAACGCCGTTGAACAGCAACGTTGCCCCGATCAGGTCGGGCGCGACCTCGTGGACCGAGCGGGCGAAGAAGGCGCGGCGCAGGCGCGGCTTTTGGGCCATGGTGAAGCGGATTTTGGGATACGATGCCGTCCCGGGGACGGGACCGGTACAAAACGTCTGTGGCTTTGGCGCCACATGTTTACAACATTTCCACAACACTCGCTGGCGCAACGTCTTTAGCCGCTATTTGGCCATACCCCTCTATGACAAAAGTTCCAAGCCGTTGGTGAAGCGCCGGTTTTCGGCGGGGCGGCGAGTGGGCCGGGGGGCCGCAAGTCAATGGACGCAAAATCAAATCTGAAGGCCCGGCTGCCGAGCCGCCATGTCACCGAAGGGCCCGAACGGGCTCCGCACCGGTCATATTACTACGCCATGGGTCTGACCAGCGAGCAGATCCATCAGGCATTTGTCGGCGTCGCGACCTGCTGGAACGAAGCCGCGCCCTGCAACATCGCCCTGATGCGCCAGGCGCAGGCGGTCAAGAAGGGCGTCGCCGCCGGCAGCGGCACCCCGCGCGAATTCTGCACCATCACGGTGACCGACGGCATCGCCATGGGCCATGCCGGCATGAAATCGTCCTTGCCCTCGCGCGAGGTGATCGCCGACTCGGTCGAGCTCACCATGCGCGGCCACGGCTATGACGCGCTCGTGGGCCTGGCCGGTTGCGACAAGTCGCTGCCCGGCATGATGATGGCGATGGTGCGGCTGAACGTGCCCTCGATCTTCATCTATGGCGGCTCGATCCTGCCCGGCACCTTCAAGGGCAAGCCGGTCACCGTGCAGGACGTGTTCGAGGCGGTCGGCAAATATTCGGTCGGCGACATGTCGGACGAGGACCTGAGCACGCTCGAACAGGTGGCGTGCCCGTCGGCCGGCGCCTGCGGAGCGCAGTTCACCGCCAACACCATGGCGACGGTCTCCGAAGCGATCGGGCTCGCGCTGCCCTATTCGGCGGGCGCGCCGGCGCCTTACGAAATCCGCGACGCCTTCTGTATGACCGCGGGCGAAAAGATCATGGATCTGGTGCGCGCAAACCTCCGCCCGCGCGACATCGTGACCCGCAAGGCGCTGGAGAATGCCGCCGCCGTGGTCGCCGCCTCCGGCGGTTCCACCAACGCCGCCCTGCACCTGCCGGCGATCGCCAACGAGATCGGGATCAGGTTCACGCTGTTCGACGTCGCCGAAATCTTCAAAAAGACACCATATGTCGCGGATTTGAAACCGGGCGGCCGTTATGTCGCCAAGGATTTGTTTGAAGTGGGGGGGGTGCCGCTCCTGATGAAGACGCTGCTCGACGCCGGGTTCCTGCACGGCGACTGCATGACGGTCACCGGACGCACGATTGCCGAGAACCTCAAGAGCGTGAAGTGGAATCCGGATCAGGACGTGGTGCGGCCGGCGACCAAGCCGCTGACCTCGACCGGCGGCGTCGTCGGGCTCAAGGGCAATCTCGCCCCCGAGGGCGCGATCGTCAAAGTCGCCGGCATGACGAACCTGAAATTCACCGGGCCGGCGCGCTGCTTCGACGGCGAAGAGGCGTGCTTCAAGGCCGTCAAGGAGAAGAAATACAAGGAAGGCGAAGTGCTCGTCATCCGTTATGAAGGCCCGCGCGGCGGCCCCGGCATGCGCGAAATGCTCTCCACCACGGCCGCGCTCTATGGCCAGGGCATGGGCGACAAGGTCGCGCTCATCACCGACGGCCGCTTCTCCGGCGCCACGCGCGGTTTCTGCGTCGGCCATGTCGGACCGGAGGCCGCGGTTGGCGGTCCGATCGCGCTCATCCGCGACGGCGACGTGATCGAGCTTGATGCCGAGAAGGGCATCCTGAACGTGAAGCTGTCCGACGAGGAATTGCAGAAGCGCCGCGGCGGCTGGACGCCGCGCGAGAACGACTACACGTCGGGCTATCTATGGAAATACGCCCAGCAGGTGGGGCCGGCGGTCGACGGCGCGGTCACGCATCCGGGCGGAAAGGCCGAGAAGTTGAGTTATGCTGACCAGTAGAGGCGTCTGCCTGACCCTGGCCGGCGTGCTGTTCACGCTGGCGCCGGCTCTTGCGTTCGACGGCACCCGTTCGCCCGCCGACGTGAAACCCGCACTCAGCGCGCGCGAGGCCTTCGTCAATGCCGCGCAGTCGCTGCGCGCGGGCGAGACCGAAAAGGGTCTGACCTCGCTGCAATATGCCGCCGAGCACGGCCACACCGCCGCGCAATGGAAGCTCGGGCGCATGTATGCCGCGGGCGAGGGCGTGCCGCGCAACGACCGGCGTGCGTTCGACTATTTCAGCCGCATCGCCGACAGCCATGCCGAGGATTCGCCGAATACCCCGCATGCGCGCTTTGTGGCCAACGCCTTCGTGCAGCTTGGCCATTATTACCTGAAGGGAATTCCCAATTCCGAGGTGAAGGCGGATCGCGCGCGCGCGCGCGAAATGTTCACCTATGCGGCGTCCTATTTCGGCGACGCCGACGCGCAATACAATCTGGCGCGGCTTTACCTCGACGGTATCGGCACCGCGCGCGATTCGCGCCAGGCGCTGCGCTGGCTGTCGCTGTCGGCGGGCAAGGGCCAGCACCGCGCGCAGGCCTTGCTCGGCAGCGTGCTGTTCAAGGGCGAGATCGTTCCACGCCAGGGCGCGCGCGGGCTGATGTGGCTGATGCTGGCGAGCGACAGCGACGGTCCCGAAGACCAGTGGATCCGCGATTTGCTCAAGGCGGCGAACGACCAGGCGACCGACGACGAGCGCCAGCTCGCGCTCGTCTATCTGGAGGGCTGGCTCAAGGGCCGGCGCGACTGAAGCATGATCCCGAAAAGCGCGAAGCGGTTTTCGGAAAAGGTCATGCTCTAACAGGCGGTTTAAGAAGTGAACAAGGTTCCTGATCCGATTCTGTTTCGTTCACTTCTGGATTCGGATGCGTTCACGGCCAAGCCGACTTTTTCAACAGCCTGCTAAGGCGCGACTTTTGTTGCGCGCCCGGCCGGCGGCGCGCCGCGCCGCGTCCGGGCGCCGCCATCACCACGCCGTCACGACGACATCGAGGCCGGCTTTCGACAGCGCTTCGGCGCGCGCCGCCATCCAGCCCCTGGCGAATTCCTTGTCGTCGGCCGGCGCCTTGCCGGCATAGGCCTTCCAGGCGGCGGCCAGCGTCTCCTGCCGCTTGATCAGGGCGTCGTTGTGCTTCTGGTGCTCGGCCGTCCACAGCCCGCGCTCCTTGAAGTAGCGCACCGCGCCGGCGTGCATCGGGATCGCCCAGGCGAAAATCTGCCGCTTGATGTCCCAGCCGGTATTGCCGGGCGCGCCGTCCTTATAGTCGTCGAACAATTCCACCATCGCCCTGGTCATGTTGTAGACGAGGTCGGTATCGGTCGCAGCCATCGTCATCAGCACCGGATAGGGATAGGTCGCCGCTTCCGCGGTCTTGTCCTTCGACAGGTCGGCGCCTTCGCGGCCACGCGCGGGCACGAAGAAGGGTGCGGTCTTGTTGACGCGGGCCCAGCCGGCTTTGTCGTTATGGGCGAAGACCGGGTAATGGATGCCGCGCGGCGAGGACGCGATCTTGTAGGCCTGGCCGGATATCGTCGAGGCAAACGCGGCGTCGACCTGGTTGTTGATGATGCCTTCCATGGCCGGGCCGAAGCCGCCGAACTCGACCTTGGTGACGTCGTTCCAGGTCAGGTTGGCGAAGGCGAGCAGGGCGGTGATGTTCTGGTTGAGCGAGGGCGCGCCGACCACCCAGGCCACGCGCTTGCCTTTCAGGTCGGCGGCGGTCCTGATGTTGGCGTCCCTGGCGGAGACGATCGTGAGCAGCGCGTCGGAATTGTTGAGCAGCAGCGAGCGTACCGGCTGCGGGCCCCAGTCGCGCGCGCCGAATTCGTAGGCGCCCTCCTGCGCGAGATAGCTGCCGCCGACGCCGTTGGCCGAGAACGCGGCCTTGCCGTCGCGCAACGGGATGTTGCGCGAAATGTCGTTCTTGCCGGGCAGCACGCGCAGATTGACCTGGTATTTGTTCTTCAGCGCGTTGCCGATGGCCACCGCCTGGTTGTAGCCGCCCGAGCCCACGTCATAGGCGGTCCAGGTCACGGTCTCGGGCAGCTTGACGCCTTGCGCGCCGGCGGCCGCAAGCGACAGCGCCAGCAGGCCGATGGTTGCGGACGTCAGTCTGGTCATGGTCATAGTCATGGCGAAGTTCTCCCTTTCTCGTTTCTTCGAAGATCAAGCGAGAGCGTGAAAAGTCCGGCGATCACGAACGCGGCGCCGGCCGCGAGGTTTGCCGCGAACGGCAGGCCGGTGAGGCGGGCGGCCGGCATGGCGAGCAACAG
>WBUW01000258.1 GCA_008933495.1 Pseudorhodoplanes sp. | reverse complement strand
GAACAGGCTCGCAACATGCGCGCCCGATGCTCGGACATGCCGATTATCGCGGCCCGGTCCGCGGCCTCTATCATTGCGGCTCGGGCGCCCACCCGGGCGGCGGCGTGACCGGCTATCCCGGCCGCAATGCCGCGCGTGTCATTGCCCACGACCTGCGCCGGCGGCGCATCTGATGCACGCTTACGCGGCGGCCTGCGTCAGCCGCCGCAGGTCGGGCGGCAGCGCTTCTTCGGTGAGCATGGCCAGCGCCCGGTCGAGCGGCATGACCTGCTGGCCGTCGCTGCCGAGGCGGCGGATGGAGACCAGCCGCTCGGCGCTTTCCTTCTTGCCGACCACGAGCAGGACCGGAACCTTGGCGAGCGAATGCTCGCGCACCTTGTAGTTGATCTTCTCGTTGCGCAGGTCGCCTTCGGCGCGCAGGCCCAAGCGGCGGGCGAGTGCGAGCGTCTCCTGCGCATAGCCGTCGGCATCGGAGGTGATGGTGGCGACGACCGCCTGCACCGGCGACAGCCAGAGCGGCAGGTGGCCGGCATAATGTTCGAGCACGACGCCGAGGAAACGCTCCATCGATCCGCAGATCGCGCGATGAATCATGACCGGCGTCGTCTTGGAGCCGTCGGCGGCGATGTAGAAAGCCTCGAAGCGCTCCGGCAGGTTGAAATCGACCTGCGTCGTGCCGCATTGCCAGTCGCGCCCGATCGCGTCGCGCAAGACATATTCGAATTTCGGTCCGTAGAACGCGCCTTCGCCGGGATTGATCGCGGTCTTGATGCGGCCGCCGCCCTGCGCCTCGATGCGCTTGAGCACATCGCGCATGATGGTCTCGGCATGATCCCATGCCGCGTCGGAGCCGACGCGTTTCTCCGGGCGGGTCGAGAGCTTGACCGTCATGTCGCCCGCGAAACCGAAATCGGCATAGGTGGACAGGATCAGGTCGTTGATCTTCAGGCACTCGTCGGCCATCTGCTCCTCGGTGCAGAACACGTGCGCATCGTCCTGGGTGAAGGCGCGCACGCGCAGAAGCCCGTGCAGCGCGCCGGACGGCTCGTAGCGGTGCACCACGCCGAATTCGGCGAGCCGCAGCGGCAGGTCGCGATACGATTTCAGCCCGTGCTTGAAAATCTGGATGTGGCCCGGGCAGTTCATCGGCTTGATGGCGTAGACGCGCTCGTCCTCGGTGTCCTCGCCGGCCGAGGTGGCGCTGAACATGTTTTCGCGGAACCAGCCCCAGTGGCCGGAGGTTTCCCACAGCGACTTGTCGAGCATCTGCGGCGCGTTCACTTCCTGGTAGTCGCCTTTCAGGCGCCGGCGCATGTAGCTGACGATTTCCTGGAACAGGGTCCAGCCCTTGGCGTGCCAGAACACGGTGCCCGGGCCTTCCTCCTGGAAATGGAACAGGTCCATTTCGCGGCCGAGCTTGCGGTGGTCGCGCTTCTCGGCCTCTTCGATCTGCTTGAGATAGGCGTCGAGGTCCTCCTGTTTCGCGAAGGCGGTGCCGTAGATGCGCGAGAGCATCTCGCGGTTGGAATCGCCGCGCCAATAGGCGCCCGCCACCTTCATCAGCTTGAAGGCGTTGCCGACCTTGGCGGTCGAGGTCATGTGCGGGCCGCGGCACAAATCGAACCACTCGCCCTGCTTGTAGATCTTGATCGGTTCGTTACCGGGAATGGCGTCGACCAGCTCGACCTTGAACATCTCGCCCTTGTCGCGGAAAATCTGCTTGGTCTTCTCGCGGTCCCACACCTCCTTGGTGAACGGCCTGTCGCGCGCGATGATCTCGCGCATCTTCTTTTCGATGACCGGCAGATCGTCGGGCGTGAACGGCTCGTTGCGGAAGAAATCGTAATAGAAGCCGTTCGCGATCACCGGGCCGATGGTCACCTGGGTGCCCGGCCACAAGTCCTGCACCGCTTCGGCGAGCACATGCGCGGCGTCGTGGCGGATCAGTTCGAGCGCGCGCGGGTCGTCGCGGCTGACAAACTCGATCCTGGCATCGCGCTCGATCGCGTCGGCGAGATCGCACAGGACGCCGTCGAGCGCCATCGCCACCGTGCGCTTTGCGAGCGAGGGCGATATGCCCTTGGCGATGTCGAGGCCGGTGGTGCCTTTTGGAAATTCGCGGCGTGCGCCGTCGGGGAAGGTCAGCGCGACCATCTTTCACTCCTGTTGCTCACTCGCTGCCTACGAACGCAGGTAAGCGGAAACGGGAGGGGGGATATAGCAGAGGTCGCGGCTTAGGCAACACCTTCGGCGGATGGCCGGCGTGAAACCGCAATCCGGTAGGTGAGCAGGACGGCGAACAGGACGAGGCTGAGGATCAGCCCGCTGATATTGGCGAGGAACCGGCTGGCGGCGTCCACGTCGGTGCCGATGAGGTAGCCAAGTCCGAGATAGGCCGAGGTCCAGGCGAGACGGCCGGCGGCGGAAAAAAGCAGAAATCCGAACCAGGGATAATGGCTCATCCCGGCGAGCAGGCTGGCAAACGAACTCAGGTGCGAGGCGAGCGTTCGCGACAACAGGACCGTGATTCCCCCGAAGCGCGCGAACAGTGCCTTCACGCGTTCGCGCCGCGCGGCCGAATAGCCGATCCAGCGGCCGTGGCGGGCGAGCACATTCTCGCTGACGAGCCGGCCGATCAGGTAGGCAAGCGCGTCTCCGGTCAGCGAGGCGACGACCGTCAGGCCCGCCAGCCAGGTCCATTGCAGATGACCGGCGCCGGCAAGCGAGCCGGCCAGCACGGCCACAAGGCCGGTCGGCAATGGCGCGCCGACGGCGCCGAGCAGAAACGTCGCCACCAGCGCGGCGTAGCCATAATTGAGCACCGCCGTCAGCACGGCGTCGCCCAGTACGCCGTGCGAGGAATCAGATTTTTCGTCCCGGGCGGCAGACGCGACGCTGCCGAGGGCGCGCTGCACCTCCTGGACGAAGGCAAAGCGCGGTACGCCGCGACGGTCGGCAATCGACTTCAGGCTATCGCGGCGGTCGGTCTCCGGCGGCAGGCGCAGTTTCGCAATCAGCACAGCTTCCGGCACGCGATAGGTCGCCGCGACATGATCGAGTGTCATCCAGGCGCGCAGGCCGCTCACCTGTGGCCGGCCGACCTCGTAGGCCGAGCGCAGCAGCAGGAAGGAGCCGTAGCTGCGCAATCCGAAAAACGCCACCGCCGCTGCGCTCACGGCGATCGCCAGCAGAAGCAGGCTGCCTGTCCGTCGGCTCATCTGACCGTCGCTGCCGCGCGTCCGTGGTTCCGCCCGCAATGGCCGGGCGGAAATTCACCGGTGTGATGTTAGGCGAGGCGGCCATGCGGAACTAGCCGGGCGCCGGCGGCGGCGACCGCCCTTGGCGTGGTCGGTTGCGCGCTGCCGTTTGCCGTGCCCGCCGGTGTCCTTTAGCCTGCCGGCGTGCCGGTGCTTGCTCGCAATCGCCATGCCGTCGTCGCCGCCTTGGGCGTGACCCAGATTTTCGGCTGGGGCTGCTCGTATTATTTTCCGGCGGTGCTGGCGGAACCGGTCGTCAGGGACACCGGATGGCCGTTCGAAGCGGTCATTGCCGGCGTCTCGACCGGCCTGATGACGGCAGGGCTCGTGTCGCCGCTGGTCGGTCGCCTGATCGCGCGGCGCGGCGGCCGGCCGGCGCTCGCGGCAAGCCCGATCCTGTTCGCGGCCGGGCTCGGCGTGCTCGCCTCATCGCCCAATCTGCTGCTGTTCTTTGCGGGCTGGATCGTGATCGGCACTGCAATGGGCGCCGGCCTCTATGACGCGGCCTTTGCCGCGCTCGGACGCGTCTATGGGCATTCCGCGCGCGGGCCGATCGCCACGCTTACGCTGTTCGGAGGATTTGCCAGCACCGTCTGCTGGCCGCTCAGCGCTTATCTTGAATCGCATCTGGGCTGGCGCGGCACCTGTCTTGCCTATGCGGCGATCCATCTGTGCCTTTGTTTTCCGCTGCAATTCATGTTGCCGGTGACGGCTGCAACGGAAAACGCGGAGCCGTCCGCGGCGGATGTGGTCGGCGCCCGTGCGGCGGCGTCGCCGGAGCCGCGCGCCGGGCGGCTCGCGTTCGTTTTGCTTGCCGCGGTCATGACGCTGACCGCCGCGATCGGCTCGATCTTTCTCGCCCATCTGATGGTCCTGCTGGCGGCCCGCGGCGCCGACCCGGCGCAAGCGGTCGCGCTCGGCACGCTGTTTGGGCCGGCGCAGGTGCTGGCGCGCGTGGTCGAGCGGCTGTTCGGCGCGCATTACCATCCGGTCTGGACCTTGCTGGTGGCGGCGCTGGCGATGGCGGCGGCGCTTGCGCTGTTTGCGGCCGGCCTGCCGCTGCTGGCGTTCGTGATCGTCCTGTTTGCCGCCGGTTTCGGGATTAGCTGGATCGCCCGCGGGACCGTCCCGCTCGCCTTGTTCGGCGCACAACGTTATCCGGTGATCATGGGGCGGCTGGCTTTGCCGAGCCTGATCGGACAGGCGCTGGCGCCGACCCTGGGCGCGGTCGTTCTCACCCGCGCGAGCGCCGAAGCCGCCATCGCCGCGCTGGCCGCGGCAGCGGCGCTGAATCTCGTTCTCGTGGCTGTGCTGTTTGCATGGACCCGCGCGCGGGCGCGTTCGTGAGCGGGGCGGGCGACCGCCTTCACATCCGCGTCAGGCGCGGGATAATGCCTTCGCCCTGACCATGACGCGTGCTATCCGGCTCCGGTGAGAAAGCCTTACCAGATCTGGCGCGACCGGCGCGGACGTCTTTCGCTTCTGCGCATCGTCACGCTCATTGTCCTTCTCATCCCGGTCGCGATCGCCGTCCGTGCCTATGCGACGACCGGTTTCGGCGCGCGCCCGCTCAACGATCTCATCCATCGCGCCGGCTATTGGTGCCTGATCTTTCTGGTGGCGAGTCTTGCGGTCACGCCGCTACGGTCGGTGGCGCGCCACGGCGCGCTGATCGACGTGCGCCGCATGCTGGGCGTCGGCGCGTTCGCTTATGCCGCCGCCCACCTTGCGCTCTATGTCGCCGATCAGGGCTACGATCTGCGGAAGGTCGCAAGCGAAATCGCGCTGCGGCTCTATCTGACGATCGGCTTTGGCGCCTGGCTCGGCATGGCGGCGCTGGCGGCGACCTCG
>WBUW01000257.1 GCA_008933495.1 Pseudorhodoplanes sp. | reverse complement strand
AGCGCATGGTCGATATCCGGCTGCCGCGTCCGCGCTCCTCCGAAATCGTTGGCTCCGACGCGTTCGGCCATTATGTCGCGCAGATCTGGAACGACCTGCGCGAAGAGGCGAGCCGCGGCCTGACCGACGACGAAACCCGCGCGCGCGGACGGCCATGAGCACGCGCGCCGTCAGCCTGTCGCGTCTGGCGCCGGCCGCGCTCGGCCTCGGCGCGCTCCTGGCGGTGACCGCCGTCGTCGAATTCCTGATCCGGTTTGGCTTCATCAACCGCTTCATCGTGCCGCTGCCCTCGCAGATCGCGGCAAGCTTCGAGCGCCTCGTCCTCGAGGAGCATATCGCCCACCGGTTCGTGGTCACCTTCCAGGAATGCCTGCTGGCGGCGCTGCTGATTGCCGTTGTCGGGGTTGCGACCGGCGCACTGCTGCATCGCTTCGATCTCCTGCGGCGTGCGACCGAGACCTGGATCGCGGCCACGGCCGCCGCCCCCACCGTTCTGATGTATCCGCTGTTCATGGTGATTTTCGGCCGCAACGCCACCACCATCGTGGCGATGGCGTTCGTCGCCGGCCTGCCGCCGGTCATTCTCAAGACCATCGAGGGTCTCTCCGGCACGCGCCGCGTGCTGATCGATGTCGGCCGCAGCTTCAATCTCACCCAGAACCAGATGTTCTGGAAAATCCTGTTCCCGGCGGCGATGCCGACGATATTCGTCGGCCTCAAGCTCGGGCTGATCTTTGCGCTGATCAACGTGGTCGGGATCGAGTTCCTGATCAATTTCGGCGGCCTCGGACAGCTCATCAACGATCTCGCCGAACGCTACGACCTGGCGGGCACCTATGCCGCGATCTGCTTCGTCATCCTGGTGAGCGTGGTCTTCTTCATCGTCATTGAACGGATCGAGCGATGGCTGCGACCGGCCGACTGACACGCGCCGTCATCACCTCCGCGCTCGTCGGGCCGGTCACGCTCGTGCGCGTCGTGATCGTCGTCGTCCTGCTCGCGGGCTGGGAGGCGCTGGCGGCCTCGGGCCTGCTCTACCGCGACGTGGTCCCCTCGCTGCGCGCAATCGGATCGGCGGTTGCAGCGCTGCTCGCCTGGCCGAACTATTATTTCCATCTCGGCGTCACCGCCGCCGAAATCGGGCTTGCGCTCCTGACCGGCGGCGTCAGCGGGCTCCTGGCCGGGCTTGCGCTCGGGCGCAGCCGTTTTCTGGCACGCGCCTTCGAGCCCTACCTCTATTATCTCGGTCCCACGCCCAAGATCATCTTCTTTCCGATCATGATCATGTGGTTCGGCGTCGGCCCCGGATCGAAAGTCGCGCTCGGCGCCCTCTCCTGCTTCTTTCCGGTCGCGCTGTCGGTCGCCGCCGGCATGCGCCAGATCGATCCGGTGCTGATCCGCGTCGGCCGCAGCTTCCGCGCGCGGTCCTGGCAGATGGCTTGGAAAATCTATCTGCCGGCGATGCGCCATCCCATCATCAACGGCGTGCGGCTCGGCCTCGGCGTCGCGCTGATCGGCACGCTGCTCGCCGAGACAAAATTGTCCAATCGCGGGATCGGATTCCTGATCATCCAGGCCTACAGCCTGTTCGACATGCCGCGCATGTACGCGATGCTCGTCGTCTTGTTCGTGCTGGCGGTCGGCGCGAACGCACTGGTCGGCCGTCTCGGCGGTCTCGACTCAATCAAGCGGTTCTAATCAAGGCACCGCGCTTATAGGGGAGAAACGACAATGCGTCTCATGAAAGGCCTAATCGGGGCATTGGCGCTCGCAACGCCACTGGCCCTCGCCGCGATACCGGCGTCCGCGCAGGACGCGCTCAAGCTCGCCATCGGCCAGCGCGGCAACTGGGAGACCGCGGTCTCCGAAATCGGCCAGCGCGCCGGCATTTTCAAGAAACACGGGCTCGATCTCGAACTGCTCTACACCGCGGGCGCCGGCGAGACCCTGCAGGCGGTGATTTCCGGCGCCGCCGATATCGGCATCGGCGTCGGAACATCGGGCGCCTTGTCGGCCTTCTCGAAAGGCGCGCCGGTGCGCGCCATCGGCTCGGCCACCGTCGGCTCCAACGACCTCTACTGGTACGTGAAGGCGGATTCGCCGATCAAGGGCTGGAAGGACACCACCGAAACCACCCGCATCGCCTATTCGACCACCGGCTCCTCGACCAACATGCTGGTGCTCGGCTTCATCAAGGAGTTCAGCCTCAAGGCCAAGGCGGAAAAGACCGGCAGCCCGCCGGCCACGCTGACCGCCGTCATGTCGGGCCAGGTCGAGGTCGGCTGGGCGGCGCCGCCGTTCGGCCTCAAGCAGGTCGAGGAAGGCCAGATCCGCATCATCGGCCGCGGCAGCGACGTGCCCTCCACCCGCAACCAGACGGTCCGCCTGCTGATCGCCAATGCCAACAGGCTCGCCAAGGACAAGGCGGTGATCCAGCGCTACATGGACGCCTACCGCGAGACGCTCGACTTCATGTACAGCGACGCCAAGGCGCTGGCGCTCTATAAGGACTTCGCCGGCATCCCGGAGAACCTCACCAGGAAGGCGATGACGGACTTCTACCCGAAGACCGCGCTCGATCCCGATCGCATCGAGGGCATCGACAGCGTGATGGCCGACGCCGTCACGATGAAGTTCATCCCCGCGCCGCTGTCCAAGGCGCAGCTCGCGGACTTCTTCCAGGTTCCGCCGCGCAAGAAGTAACGGCGCGCTGAAACCGATCCCCGCCCAGGCTTGCGGCGCCGCGGCGCCGCAAGCGTTCCCGTCTTGCAGGTGCCGTCATGACTACAGCCGTTCCCCCGCAAATCGCCATCCCGAAGGACCTCCGGTTACCGGCGCATCGCGATGCCTATTATGGCGGCCAGTGGCACAAGCCGAAGGCCGGCCGCTACGATGAGGCGATCAATCCCGGCACCGGACAACCGCTCGGCAAGGTTGCCGAATGTTCGGCCGCCGATGTCGATGCGGCGGTGGCCGCGGCCTCCGCGGCGTTCAAGGAATGGCGCCGCGTGCCCCCGCTCGATCGCGCCAAGATGCTCAAGCGCATCGCACAGGTGCTGCGCGAGAATGCCGGCGATCTCGCCATGATCGATGCCGCCGATTGCGGCAACCCGGTTGCCGAAATGGTGAGCGACGCCATGGTCGCCGCCGCGCAGCTCGATTTCTTCGCCGGCCTCGTCACCGAACTGAAAGGCACCTCGATCCCGATGGGACCGGACGTGGTCAACTTCTCGGTGCGCGAGCCGCTCGGCGTCGTCGGCCGCATCATTCCGTTCAATCATCCGTTCATGTTCTGCGCCGGAAAATCGGCGGCCCCGCTCGCCGCCGGCAATACCGTCGTGGTCAAGCCGCCGGAACAGGCCGCGCTTTCATCGCTGCGGCTTGCCGAATTGTGCGACGGCCTGCTGCCGCCCGGCGTGTTCAATGTCGTGCCCGGCGGCAGGGAAGTGGGTGCCGCGCTCGCCGCCCATCGCGGCATCGCCAAGGTCGCGCTCATCGGCTCGGTGCCGACCGGGCGCGTGGTCATGAAAGCCGCCGCCGACACCGTCAAGCCGGTCATGCTCGAACTCGGCGGCAAGAATGCGCTGATCGCCTATCCCGACGCCGATCCCGATGCGGTGGCGGGCGGGGTCGTGGCCGGCATGAACTTCACCTGGTGCGGCCAGTCGTGCGGCTCGAGCAGCCGCGCTTTCCTGCACGAAAAAATCCACGACGCCGTGCTCGAACGGGTGAAGGCGCGCGTCGCCCACTTCAAGCCCGGTCTGCCGACCGATCCGGCGACGACCATGGGCGCGATCATTTCGCGGACCCAGTTCGACCGCGTGATGCGCCATGTCGAGACGGCGAAGAAGGAAGGCGCGCGCCTCGTCCATGGCGGCAAGCGGCCGGACGATCCTGCGCTTGCCGGCGGATTCTATGTCGAGCCGACCGTGTTTGCCGATGTGCGGACCGACATGACGATCGCGCGCGAGGAGATATTCGGCCCGGTGCTCGCGGTGCTCAAATGGTCGGACGAGAGCCGCATGCTCGCCGACGTCAATTCCGTGGAATACGGCCTGACCTGCTCGATCTGGACCGACGACCTCAACATCGCCCACCGCACGGCGATGGCGGTGGAGGCCGGCTATGTGTGGATCAACGAGGTCGGCAAGCATTTTCTCGGCGCGCCGTTCGGCGGCTTCAAGCAGTCCGGCATCGGCCGCGAGGAATGCCTTGAGGAAATGCTGAGCTTCACGCAGGAAAAGAACATCCATGTGCGGCTGAAGCCGGCCGGTGCCTAGCCATGGCGAAGCTCGATCTTTCGGTCGCCGTCGGCGACTATGACCGCACCCGCCCGCTGACCGACGGCGCGGTGCGCATCGACGGCGTCGATCCGGTGTTCATGACCCTGCCGCCGGAGGAAATCTTCTTCCGCGCCTTCCGCACCGCCGAATTCGACATTTCCGAACTGTCGCTGTCGAGCTTCGCGGTCAAGACCGCGCAGAAGGATTGCCCTTATGTCGGCCTTCCGGTGTTTCTGTCGCGCGCCTTCCGCCACACCGCGATCTACGTGCGCACCGACCGCATCAGGAAACCGGAAGACCTCAAGGGCAGGAAGATCGGCCTGCCCGAATACCAGCTCACCGCCAATGTCTGGGCGCGCGCCATCCTCCAGGACGATTACGGCGTGAAGCCAGCGAACGTCGTCTGGGTGCGCGGCGGCATCGAGGCGCCGGGCCGGCCGGAAAAGATCAAGCTCAGTCTGCCGCCGGACGTGAAGGTCGAAAATGCGCCGGACGGCACCACCATTTCCGGCCTGCTCGCGGACGGCGCGATCGATGGTTTCATCGCACCGCGCCCGCCATCCTTCATCGAGGGACATCCGAATATCGGCTGGCTGTTTCCCGATCCGGTCGCAGCCGCGAAGGACTATTATCGCCGCACGCGGATTTTCCCGATCATGCATCTGGTCGGGGTGCGGCGCGACCTTGCCGACAGGCATCCCTGGCTGCCGGCGGCGGTGATGAAGGCGTTCGAGCAGGCCAAGGCGGCGGCGCTCGCCCATCTCGAAGACACGGCTGCGACGAAAGTGACGCTGCCGTTCGTCGAGGAGCAGATCAAGGCCGCGCGCGACCTGATGGG
>WBUW01000256.1 GCA_008933495.1 Pseudorhodoplanes sp. | reverse complement strand
CTCATGATGTGCTCGATCAGCACGATGGTCACGCCGCGTTCGTTCATGCGGATCAGGAGCGCGACGATGTCGTTGACCTCCGACTGCGACAGGCCGGCCATGGCCTCGTCGGCGATCAGCAACTTGGGATCGGACGCCATCGCGCGCGCAAGTTCGAGCTTGCGCATTTCGACCTGCGTCAGGTCGCGCGGGCGCTTCGTCGCCTTGCTTTCGAGCCCGACCAGTGCGAGCAGGTCGTGGCAGCGCGCGTCGAGGTCGGCGCCCGCGTGCGTGATGCCCGAACGCGCCTTGACCGTATAGAGCAGCGGCACGCGCAGATTGTCGGCGATCGTCAGGCTTGCAAACGGGCGCGGCAACTGGAAACTGCGCGCCATGCCGAGCCGCGTGCGCTGATGGGCGGGCAGGCCGTCGAGCGCGCGGCCCTCGAAACTGACGCTGCCGATTTCGTTGCGCAGCGTGCCGCACAGGCAGTTCACCAGCGTGCTCTTGCCCGAGCCGTTCGGTCCGATCAGGCCGAGCCGCTCGCCGCGGGCGACGTCGAGATTGATGCCTTCCAGCGCAACGAAGCCGCCGAACCGTTTGCCGACATTGTCGACCTTGAGCAGCGGCGCGGTCATGCGGCACCGGCCTTGGCGCTTTCGCCTGCCGCGCGCGCGGCGCCCATGCGCCGGCGCAAGCTGCCAAACAGCCCGAGCAGTCCGTTCGGGGCGATGATCACGAAGCCCACCAGCAGGAGGCCGACAAGCAAGAGGCTGACCGCGGACGAGATCGTCACCGTCGCGACCTGTTGCAGCGTGCCGAGCAGGAGCGCGCCGAGCAGCGGCCCGACCCAGCTCGTCGTGCCCCCGATCATCGGCATGGCGATGGAGTTCACCGCATAGGCGAGGCCGAACGCCGACGAGGGTTCGAGATAGCCGATATAATAAGGAAACGGCGCGCCGGCCATCCCCATCAGCGCGCCGGAAATCGTCGTCGCGACGAGTTTCAGCCGCAGGGTCGGAACGCCGGAGGCTTCCGCCGCCAGTTCGTCGTCGCGAATGGTGGCAAAGCCGTAGCCGAGCTGCGAACGTTCGATCGCGCGCGCGACGGTAAGCGCGGCGACCGACAGCAGCAGCATCATGACGAACAGATATTCGACGTAATTGATCCCGGCCGGCGCCAGGGTCTGCGGGCGGATGACATAGGCGCCGCGCGAGCCGCCGACATAGTCCCAGTTCACGATCAAGGTCTGCAAGACCACCGCGAGCGCGAGCGTGGCGATGGCGAAAAACACCCCGCGCAGGCGCAGGGTCAGATAGCCGGTGCCCAACCCGACCAGACCGGCGACGAGGCCGCCCACGATCATCAGCACCGGAATCGGCGGCGGCACGGTTGCGGCAACGAGCGAGGCTAGTCCCTCGGGCAGGTATTTGGCCGCCAGGTTCGGCAGCTTCACGAGCGACACCGTGGTGTAGGCGCCGAGCGCGAAAAACGCCGCCGATCCGAAATTCACATAGCCGCAATAGCCGCCGAGGACGTTCCAGGCCGTCGCCAGCACGACGAATTGCAGGATCACGTAGCCGGCGAAGAAGACGTAATCGTTGCCGGCAAGCCGCGCGAGGCCATAGACGGTTGCGGCGACGATCAGCGCGGCGACGATGAAGACGGGCGTGCGCATGGCTCAGCGCCCCAGAATGCCGGCCGGACGAAACGCCAGTGTCAGCAAGAGAAAGCCGAACGCCACCGCCGGCGCCCAGGAGGGGCCGTAGAAGGTCGCGGTCAGGCTTTCCATGATCCCGAGCAGCATGGCGCCGATGACGGTGCCCGGCAGGCTGCCGAGACCGCCGAGCACGCAGATGGCGAACACCCGCCCGATATATTCGCGCCCGACCGAGGGCTCCACCGGCTGGATGATGATCAGGAGCGCGCCGGCAATGGCGGTAGTCGCGATCGAAAGCGCAAAGGCGATGCGCTTGATGCGGATCGGGTCGGCGGCCATGAGCTGCAGCGCCATCTGGTCCTGCGCCACCGCCATGATGGCGCGGCCGGTATAGCTCTTGGTCAGGAAGAGCTGGAGGCTGGCGAGCAGAAGGAGCGCAATCACGCACGGGATCAGCATGCGCATCGGCAGGTCGAAGGCGCCAAACCGGATCGTCTGGTCGATATAGGCCGCCTGCACATAGCGGTAGTCGACGCCGAAGACGAGGATCAGCGTCACTTCCGTCACGAACAAGAGCCCAAAAAAGAACGCCAGTCCGCGCAGCGCTTCCTGCCCGCGCTTTTCGAACGAGACGTAATAGACCTGATAGACCAGCGCACCAAGGGCGTAAAAGGCGGGAAGCACCATGAGCGCGGTCAGGATCGGATCGACCCCGAGCCGCTGGTTGACGATGTAGGCGATGTAGGAGCCGAGGATGACGAAGGCCGGATGTGCGATGTTGACGATATCGAGAATCCCGAACGATATCGACACTCCGACCGTCACGGCTGCATAAAAGCCGCCGAGCAGGATGCCGGCAATCAGCGCGTTGATGAAGAGTTCGACCGGAAAAGTCATGCCGACCTCGGCCGGTCCTCAAAGGGCGATCCGCAAGACGGCGCGGGCGGGCAATGCGGCGAGGTCCGGCCAATGGTCGAATTCACGCTGTCCCCCTACCGTCTTGTTTGGACGATTGTTGTTGGCCATCAGTGTGCAGGATGACCGCGTGCTTGGCTAGTCCGCGCGGGCACGAAACGCGCGTCATGGCGCGGGCGCCGGTGCCCGGTTGGGCAGTAGCCACATGCGCGTGCACGCGGCTGCCGCCATACAGTCGGCAAGGCGCACGGAATCGGGGATGGGCAGCGGCGCGTCCGCGCTGTCGAGGAACTCCACCGTCGTGAAGACGAGATCGGTCGCGCCGGTATTCTCCAGGTCGTCGACCTTGTGGCCGCCGCGCGCACAGGTCTCGCGGCGCGTCTGGCCGGCGGCATCGGCGTTCGCCGCCGTCGTGGCGTCCCTTGGGTGCCGGCGGTCAGCCAAAAGATCATTTCGCGCGCGCCTGTTCACTGCAATTGTATTGCGGCCGCTCGCTTTGGCGCTCCCGCTTGCTACTCTTTCGTTCCGAATCGCATCAGCAGACGGGGCGCAGGATGGGCAGCACGAGCGACAACGGACAACCGCGCGGCGAACTGACGGTGCGCGTCATCGCGATGCCGGCGGACACCAACGCCAATGGCGACATATTCGGCGGCTGGGTGCTCTCGCGCATGGACCAGGCCGGCGGCATCGCCGGCGTGGAGCGCGCGCGCGGCCGGGTCGTGACCATCGCCATCGAGGCGATGACCTTCATCCGGCCGGTGCGCGTCGGCGACGTGCTGGAAGTCTATACCGAGGTGGAAGGCGTCGGCCGCACCTCGATGAGAATCCATGTCGAGGCCTGGGCCGCGCGCTTTCAGACCCATCACCGCGAGAAGGTGACCGACGGCACTTTCACCTTTGTCGCGATCGACGATTCCGGCAAGCCGCGGCCGATCCCGGCGCCGGCGTGAGGTCGCTCACTCGGCCGCTTCGATGATGCGCAGGTCGCGCTCCGCGCCGTTGCCGAGTGCGGCGAGCGCGTCCTGGTAGGCCGGGCTGTCGTGGGCGGCAACCGCCGCGGCAACGCTCGGAAACTCGACCAATACGGTGCGCTCGTTCAGGCCCGCCTCGTAGGCGCGGGCCGGCATCCCGAGCGCGAGATAGCGTCCGCCGCCGGCGACAATCGCGGGACGGGCGAGCTTGGCGTAAGCGGCCAGTTTGTCCGGATCGGAAATTGAACGGTAGACCGAAACCCAATACGCCTTCGCCATGCTTCCTCCTCCGGACATGATCTGAGTCGCGCGCAGCCTAACGCAAGGCCGCGGCGCTGTCTTGGATCGCTCTTTCGTCAGCGCGCATCGCCCGGCCCGTCCGCGGCGGCGCGCGCGAAGTCCTCGGGAACGGCAAAATTGGGATCGTCCGGATCGGGACTCTCGGCGGTGACCACCGCGCCGACCGGCGCGGTGGTGGCGAGATCGAAATGCGTCTTGTCGGGGGGAGCGAGCGATTCCTGGACACGCGTGCGGTAGAAAACATAGGCGGCAAGCAGCGTCTGCACGATCGCCGTGAACAGGAACAGGGCGCGCGGTCCCTGCGCGGTCATCAGCGCGCCGGCGGCGAGCGGGCCGATCGCGGAGCCGAGTCCGTTGGCAAGCAGGATCGTGGCCGAGGTTGCGACGAGGTCGGCGCGCGCGCTCTTGTCGTAACCGTGCGCGGCGGCGAGCGAATACCCGGGCAAGGCCAGCGCCCCGAACAGGAAACCGAAGGCGATCAGGAGCATGACCGAGCCGCCGAAAAAGAAGATGGCCAGTCCGGAAACGGCCGCGCCGACCAGGATGATGGTGAGCACGATGCGCCGGTCGATACGGTCCGACACGCGTCCGAGCGGCCATTGCGCGAAGGCGCCGGCCACCACCGCAATGCTCATGAACAGGGCGACGTCGCGCACATCGAGCCCGCTGCCGGCGGCCGACAGCGCGCCCAGGCCCCAGAACGCGCCATTGGCGATGCCGATCGCAAAGCTCGCAACGAGCGCGACCGGCGCCGCTTCATAAAGCGCAAACGGCCGGAAGCGCACGACGGTGATGGGCGCGGGCTGGGCCGAGCGCGTGAGCGCAACCGGCACGATCGCGAGCGAGGACAGGATGGCCGCCAGCATGAAGCTGCCGGATTGCTCGACCGGATAGAGCGTGACCATCATCTGGCCGAGCGTGATCGCGATGAAATTGACCACGATGTAGGCCGACATGACGAGGCCGCGATTGGCATTGGTCGCCCCGTCGTTCAGCCAGCTCTCGATGATCAGGTAGAAACCGGCCAGGCAGAATCCGGTGACCAGCCGGAACATCGCCCAGGCGGATGCCGCCGGCGCCAGCGCGTAGGCGAGCGTGACGGCGGCTGCAACGGCGACCATGGCGGCGAAGGCGCGGATATGGCCGGCGCGCAGGATGACGTAAGGCCCGAACAGGCAGCCGAGGACGAAACCGACATAATATGCCGAGCCGATCAGGCCAAGCGCCAGCGTGCCCATGCCCTCGGCGGTGCCGCGCAGCGGCAGCAGCGTGAATTGCAGGCCGTTGCCGGCCA
>WBUW01000255.1 GCA_008933495.1 Pseudorhodoplanes sp. | reverse complement strand
CGCGTCTTGCTGCTGGAGGCCGGCGGGTGGGACCGCCACCCGTTTATCAAGCTTCCCCTCGGCTGGGGCAAGCTGCTGCTCGATCGCATGTATGACTGGGGTTATGACGGCGAGCCGCAGGATTGCATTGCCGGCCGCAGGATCGAGGTGGCACGCGGCAAAATCATTGGCGGCTCGTCCTCGATCAATGCGATGGCCTATGTGCGAGGCAATCGCGCGGATTACGATCGTTGGGCGTCTTACGGGCTTCCGCGCTGGTCCTATGAAAATGTGTTGCCTTACTTCCGCCGGCAGGAAAGCTGGGAGGGCGGCGCCAATGAGTATCGCGGCGCGGAAGGACCGCTCAGCACCCGCAAGTCGCGCTATGTCGACCCGTTGGTGGACGCCTATATCGGCGCCGCAGTCGCGAGCGGCATCACCGCCAACGACGATTACAACGGCGCGCGGCAGGACGGCATTGCGCGGATGCAAATGACCATCCGCAACGGACGGCGTGACAGCGCCGCCACGGCCTATCTGCATCCTGTTCGCAATCGCGAAAACCTCACCGTGATCGTGAATGCACATGCGACACGCATTGTGTTCGACGGAACGCAAGCCGTGGGCATCGAGTTTCTGAAGGATGGAAAGCGCGAGATCGCTCATGCTGACCGTGAGATCATCCTGTCAGGAGGAAGCATCAATTCTCCGCAATTGTTGATGCTGTCCGGCATCGGCGAACCGGCTGCATTGAAGGCGCTGGATATTCCGGTGGTCTCTGCCTTGCCGGGCGTGGGACAAAATCTCCAAGACCATGCGGCGGCGCTGCTGATCTACGGACGCCGCGATGACAGCCCGCTCTTGAAGAACATGCGGCTCGACCGGCTTGCGCTTGGGCTGGCTGAAGGTTTCGTGCGCGGAACCGGCTTCGCAACCGATCTTCCGGGCGGCATCACGGCGTTCGTCAAGAGCGATCCTGGTCTGCCCATTCCCGATATTCAGCTCCTCTTTATTTCCGGCTCGCTCGCGGCGGCGCCGTATTTGCCGCCGTTCCGGCAGCCTTTCGCCGACAGTTTTGCCTGCCGCATCGTCTTGCTGCGTCCGGAAGCGCGCGGTGAGATCAGGCTTGCGTCTGCCGATCCGCTCGCGCATCCGCGCATTTTTCAGAATCTCCTTTCAACCGACAGGGACTGGGAAACCTTGCGTGCCGGCATCGGCATTTTTCGCGGTCTGGCGCGACACAAGATGCTCGAAGCTTTTGTTTCAAAGGAAATCGCACCAAGCGCCGACGTCGGGTCGGACTCCGATCTCGAGCAATTCACCCGGAAGACGGCGGTCACCGCGCATCATCCCGCCGGGACCTGCAAAATGGGCGTACCATCGGATAAGACGGCGGTTGTTGACACCGAACTTCGCGTCTTTGGGACCGAAGGTTTACGCGTCGTTGACGCGTCGGTGTTTCCGGATCTGGTCGGGGGCAATATCAACGCGCCGGTCATCATGATCGCCGAGAAGGCCGCTGACCTGATCCGCGGCGGATCGATCAACTGATTGCGGCGGCAATTGATTTTTTTGCCGCACCGCCGACCCGGGCCATAATCCAAACCGTGCTGTTTCTGCTGGTGAACCGCGCCGGGATCGCCGGAGGCTCCGAACCTTGAGAAGGTGGAGCCATCATGAGCGAGGCGGCCAACAGATTTTCGCCTGAAGTTCACGCCCGCGCGGTGCGGATGGTTTTGGATCACGAAGGCGAACGCTGCTCGCGGGCGGCGGCGGTTTGCTCAAGTTGCCGCGAAGATTGGCTGCACGGCGCAGGCCCTCAATGAGTGGGTCAAGAAGGCCGAAGTCGACAGTGGCGCGCGTTCCGGTGGACGTCGCCGAGCGGCAGCATCCACAGGCCACGCACCGGCAGGAAACTGAACACGCCGCCCGCGATCAGGAAAGCCGCCGCCGGAAGACGCCCGATCCGCGATTGCCGCGATTGCGGTTGGCGCAGATAACGCACGCCGCCCGCCCGCCGGCGCGGCAATCACGCCCGCAGGGCGGTCCATCGCGAGGTCGAAATCGTTCTGGTCTTTCGTTGTCATTATAAATAGGTGCCCGCGGGCGGTCGCAACAGGCGCTCGACAGATTCTCACCAGATCCTTGACCAGGCGTCCTTGGCCCGGGCGCGGCCGCGTTTGCAGCCGGCGCACCTGGCCCCGCGGACGCCATATTTACGCCCGGTTAACGCAACCGAGCGGAACCCGGCTCAATTTAGACCTTCTGAAATTCGCGGCCGTTAGGTTGCCAGGGGGCATTAACCAGGTCTTTGCAATGGCGCTGCGTGCGCGGAAGCTCAAGTTCGACAGCCTGATATGTATGGCCGCGGGTCTGATCGGACTCGCGGTCTTCGCGATCAGTTTGACGATCTGGAGCTTGCGCAGCGATGCGCTGAACGATGCCGCCACCAATACCGGCAATATCGCCACCATTCTCGCCGAACAGACCAGCCGCTCGGTCCAGGCGATCGATCTCGTGCTGATCGACCTGCAGGAGCGTTTCGAGCACCAGAATTTCCAGAGCGTCGACGACTTAATCAGCACGGCCGGCGGCGCCGCGACCCATCATCTTCTGCGCGAGCGGCTCGCCCGCCTGCCGCAGGCCGATGTCGTGGGGATCGTGGGCGCCGACGGCACAATCATCAATACCTCGCGGGAGTGGCCGGCGCCCAAGACCCAGGTCGGCGACCGCGACTACCTCACCCATTTCCGCAGCGAAACCAATCACGGCATCTATATCAGCGACCTGCTGCGCAACCGCGTCAGCGGTCACCGCACGATCTTCTTCAGCCGCCGCCTGACCGGCAGCGACGGCACATTCCTCGGCGTCGTGCTGGCCGGCGTAAGACTCACCTCTTTCCAGGAAATCTTCGGCTCGCTGCAGTCGCTGCATAGCCAGACATTCGCGTTCCTGCGCTACGACGGCACGCTGCTGCTGCGGCAACCCGAACTGACGGCCGCGGCCGCAAACCTTCTCGGCAGCCGCTGGCACGAACTCGTTTTGATCGGCGGCGGACATTACCGCGCGACCGATATCGACGGCGAGGCGCGGCTGATTGCGGTGCGCCCGCTGCGCGACTATCCGCTCGTCATCAATGTCGGTGTTTCGGAACACGCCGCGCTTGCGGCCTGGCGCCGCCGCGCCACGCTGATCGGGGTCGGAACCCTGCTTGCGATCCTGTGCTCGGCCCTGCTGCTGAGATCGCTTTACACGCAGTTCCGGCGCATGAACCGTTCCGAAGCCTCGCTCGCCGAACGCGAGGCGCGCCTTGCCGAAGCCAATGTCCGCCTCGACACCGCCCTCAACAACATGAAGCAGGGCCTGTGCATGTTCGATGCAAACGAGCGGCTTGTCGTGTGTAACGAACGCTACCTGCAAATGTACAACCTGCCGCACGACATCGTGAAGCCGGGCTGCACGCTGGCCGACATCCTGCGGTTGCGCAAGGAAGCCGGAAATTTCTCCGATGACATCGACCGCTATCTCGCCAATCTGCGCCGCCAGTTCGCGCTCGGGAATTACTTCTATCTGGTCGTGCATCTCGATGACGGGCGCGTCATCGCCATGCAGAACCAGGCGGCCCCGGGCGGCGGGTGGGTGGCAACGCACGAAGACATCACCGAGCGCCAACGTGCCGAGGCGCACATCGCTCACATGGCGCGCCATGATGCGCTGACCGACCTCGCCAATCGCGTGCTGTTTCGCGAGCGCATGGATGAGGCGCTGGCGCGGCTCTCACGCAACGGCGAGAGCTTCTCGATCTTCATCTTCGATCTCGATATGTTCAAGGGCGTCAACGACTCGCTCGGCCACCCGATCGGCGACGCCCTGCTCAAGGCGGTTGCGAGCCGGCTCAAGGAGAATGTGCGCGCCACCGATACCGTCGCGCGGCTGGGCGGCGACGAATTCGCCATTCTGCAGACGGCCGGCGGCAGCCAGCGCCAGGAAGCGGTCCGCCTCGCCGAACGTCTGCTCAAGAACATCAGCGCGCCCTACCAGATCGAGGGCCATGAAATCGTTATCGGCATTTCGATCGGAATCGCGGTGGCGCCCGAGGACGGCACCGATGCCGTGCAATTGCTCAAAAATGCCGACCTCGCGCTTTATCGCGCCAAGCTCGAAGGCCGCAACGACTTCCGGTTCTTCGAGGACAAGATGGATTCCGAAGCGCGCATGCGCCGTTCGCTCGAAATCGATCTGCGCAACGCCATCGCCCGCGAGGAATTCGAGCTGCATTACCAGACCATCATCGACGTGCGCTCGCTGCGCACGGTCGGCGTCGAGGCGCTGGTGCGCTGGCGGCACCCCGAGCGCGGGCTGGTGCCGCCCGACCGGTTCATTCCGCTGGCCGAGGAAATCGGCCTGATCGTCCCGCTCGGCGAATGGATTTTGCGCAAGGCCTGTCTCGACGCCGCGCGCTGGCCCGCCGACATCAAGCTCGCGGTCAATCTGTCGCCGGCGCAGTTCCGCAGCGGCAATCTGGTGCAGATGGTCAAGCACGCGCTCGATGCGTCTGGCTTACGGGTCGACCGCCTCGAGCTGGAAATCACCGAATCGGTGCTCTTGCAGAAGAGCACGGGCACGCTCGACACGCTGCACCGGCTCAAGAAGCTCGGCGTCGACATCGTGCTCGACGATTTTGGCACCGGCTATTCGTCGCTCAGCTACCTGCGCATGTTCCCGTTCGACCAGATCAAGATCGACCAGTCGTTCGTCGACGAGATCAACAACCGCGCCGACTGCGCCGCGATCGTGTCGGCCATTACCAGCCTGGGCAGCAGCCTCGGCATTTCCACGACCGCCGAAGGCGTCGAGAAGCCCGAGCAGCTCGCGCTCCTGCAGGCGGCCGGCTGTACCCATGCGCAGGGCTATCTGTTCAGCCGGCCGCGGCCGGCGTCCGAGCTGGTTTTCGGCGACGCCACGCCCGGCCGAAGCAAGGTCGCCTGAGCGGCCGCCTCACTTCCTTCCGAGAAGCAGGCGCCCCTGACGGCTCACCGCCGCCTTGACCGTTTCGGCAAACGTCTGCAACCGCCAGGGCAGAAACCGTTCAAGCCGCACGTGGTCCGCCGCCACCAAGATGGAGCCGGACGCAACCGGCGCCAAGGCC
>WBUW01000254.1 GCA_008933495.1 Pseudorhodoplanes sp. | reverse complement strand
AGCCGCTTCGCGCCAGATAAGACATGCGGCGGCTTCAGCCGCTTCGCGCCAAGTAAAAACAAGGCGCGCCGATGCGTTCTCCGAATTCATTTTGAAACTCCGGAGTTGGAAAATGAGGGGAGTGGCGCAGCGCGCGGCGCGCTTGCGCGGCTCGCGCCAGTAAAAACAAGGCGCGCCGATGCGTTCTCCGAATTCATTTTGAAACTCCGGAGTTGAATAAAAGAGGGGCATGGCGCGCCGACAGGCGCGGGCCTTTCCTTGAAGTCCGCATCCCTCGCAGGATGCGGTCGCCTCTCGGCGCGCCACGCGAAGCGCTTGCGCGCCTCGCGCCGGTTTTGCGGCGTTCTCACTCCGGCTCCGGGCCGCGCTTTCGCGCAGCGATGGAAGCGCCGCGCATCAGCGAGCTCCTCGCGGGGACTCGTAATGGTCCCGGGCGGAGCCCCGGAGCCGCCCGGGTGCTGGCTTGCGAACCAGCCCGCAGGCGCCGCCTCCCGCTCCGCCGTCAAGACGCCTCCGGACGGCGCCCCTCGTGAGCGGGATGGGAGAGGTATATAGTCCTATAGGAAGAAAGTCAAGAAGAACCGAGAAAAAATTTTTGCTAACCCAGCCGCAAGTAATCATCGGCCTGTTTCAACGTCGGAAATATCGCAAGTACGCGGTAAGCGGGATCGTGTTCCGCCGTCTCCGGTGACCGCAATACGACAAAGACATTGTCGCGCGGTTCGACGATCTCGGTCAGGTCGTCGCTGTAATGCGGCGACATGTGTCGGGCTCCGCAATGTGGGCAATCGTCATCACACATGCAGGACCATTCATCGGTCCAATCGCGACCGCAGCGCGCGCATTTGTAGCGATTGAGGAACCAGGCCATGTGAAAATCAAGGTGGAATTCCAGCCAAAATAATGGGTACGGCCGATATGCCTCACCGATATTTCATGGCTCACGCTCTCTTAAAACTCCGCCTTCCGAGTCTCGCACGTTTTGTCGGCCACTGACGAGTTGGTTTGGGCGCCTGGAGTAGTCCCCTGCGCAAGCACGAGTGAAATAGTCTTGCCGGAAAAAACTGGCTCCAAACACACGGCAATTCCGGAACTTCCGCTATTGCCTTGCAGCACGTCGGTCCAGCATCGTGTGTGGTTATTGCAGGTGCCCGTTTTCTCGGCGATGAGTTTCTTATCGCTACCATACAATTTGAGCATGTATTTGGTATCACCTCGGACTCGCTCGCTGGTTCGGCTGGTCACAAGGTGACGCCTGCTGAAATCGTTGGTGCCCGTTAAGCGATTGGTTTTCGGATGATTGACATTCATCCATATGCACATGCCGTCGCCCTTGTTCATGGTGGCGCGATTCACTCCGAGATCGGTTAATTCGGAGGGAATTCCGGTAATTTTGGCAAGGCCAAGGATGGTTTTGACGAGAGTCCTGCTAGTCCCTGTCGAGATATGACAAAAGGTGCCGACGTATAGGTTGTCATTGAGCTTCGTGTACGGACCGTGCGCATCCAAAGCGAATGCCGGTGCCGCGACAATGGTCAGAAAAAAAGCGAAGAGCGCTTTCATTTTTTTCCCTCCCGCAAGTAACAATATCCAAAATATACCATTATTAGTTGTAGAGCTACGGAAAAATTTCCTTATCGGGATGGGACGTTGATGGAAGGAACGGAGGGGTGCGTGCGCAGAGGGTGATACCGAGCGGGGCGGGGAGAGGAAATGCTTGCTGCTATTGCTGGAAGTCATGGATGCCCGGGTCAAGCCCGGGCATGACAAATATGAGGGCGCGCCGGTTTCATAGCTTTGCAGTCGATCATTCCGCCGCCATCACGCGCACGCGCTTCTCGATCTTCGGCCATTCCTCCGCGCGCGCACGACGCAGTTCGTAGCCGGCCTGCAGGTTCATCCACAGCTCCGGCGTGGTGTTGAAATATTTCGCGAGCCGCAGCGCCACCGGCGCGGTGATGGCCGAGCGGCCGTGCACGATGTCGTTGACGCGCGCGGGATTGACGTCGATGTCGCGCGCCAGCCGGTTCTGGCTGATCCCGTTCGGCTTCATGAATTCCTCCAGCAGGATTTCGCCGGGAGGAATCGGAGGCAGTGCCTTTTTCGCCATGGTCCTTGCCTTCAGTGATAGTCTACGATCTCGACGTCGTAAGCGCCGTCGCTGCGCCAGACAAAACAGAGTCGCCACTGGTCGTTGATGCGGATCGAGTGCTGGCCGCGACGCTCGCCCTTCAGCGCTTCCAGCCTGTTACCGGGTGGCGAGCGAAGATCGTTCAGCGCGCCCGCTGCGTCCAGCAGCAGGAGCTTGCGCCGCGCTTGCCGTTCAATGGCACGAAAACGCGGCACATCCTCGTCTGCGAACAATCGCGCCGTCGCATTGTCCCTGAACGAGCGGATCATGTGTCGGCACACTATTCCGGTTCAGGGAATACCGCAAGAGGAATGGTATGCGTGCCGTTTTGGGTGTTACTTCCTGAACTTCTTCGCCGGCTACCCCGCCGCGGCCATCCGCACCCTCGCCACTAAACACGCTCAACGCCACCGGTTCACGATCCACAGCGCGCCCCACGCGCCTGCGAGCGTGGCGAGCATGCCGCCGGCGAGCGCGAATGACGGCGCGAAACCGCCCGTTTTCGCGATCGACCCGTCCATCGTTCCTGTGAGGCCAAGAAGCATCACAATGACGAAGCCGCCGGCCTGGGCGCCCACAAGAGCGCCGACGAACGAGACGACGATGTTGACGACCCAGCCGAGCACGCCGCGTTTGTTCGTCCATGCCTCATGAATTCCGACCGCCAGCGCGGCCGCGATAAAGACCAGCCCGATCGTCAGCGGCCCGCCGACGCTCGACAGCGGAATGGCGCCGGTCGCCTGCAGAAGCAGAATGCCGATCACGGCAATCAGCGCGATGTATGTCATGAATTCGCCCCCTGCTCATGCCCCCGCTGGCGGAAGAGGTCGGCAATTATTTTCGGAATTTCTTCGCCGTCCAGCCGCCGCGCTGACCGGCCTTGCCCGCGGTCGAGCGCGGCGAAGATGCGCCGCGGGCCGGCACGCTCTCCGCGCCCGGACCCATGGCATCGAGATCGGGGAAATGCGGGCCGGCTTCACCTCTCCCCGCTTGCGGGGAGAGGTCGCTCGCGGAGCGAGCGGGTGAGGGGAATTTGCTGCGCGTGCGCGACTGCCGAGACTGCCCCTCACCATAGCCGACGCTTGGCGTCGGCGTTTTTTCTTTTGAAGACGGCGGCCGAAGGCCGCCTTTCGCCTCGCCCCGCAGGCGGGGAGCGGGAGAAGAAGCGCCGCGGCTGCCGGACGGACGCGCCGCCGGATTGTCGCTCACCGCAAGCTCGGTGGCGCGCAGGCGCTTGATCTCGTCACGCAGCCGCGCGGCTTCCTCGAAATCGAGATCGCCCGCCGCCGCGCGCATGCGGCTTTCGAGGTCGCCGATCACCGCCTCGAAATTGTGCCCGATTGTTCCGGCCTCGCCGGTGATGCCGCTTGAGTCGGTCTCCACCAGCACATGGTCGCGCTCGTAGACGCTGCCCATGATGTCGGCGATCTGCCGCTTGATCGAGGCCGGCGTGATGCCGTGCTCGGTGTTATAGGCCTCCTGCTTCTCGCGCCGGCGGTCGGTCTCCGCCATCGCGCGCTGCATCGAGCCGGTGACCTGGTCGGCATAGAGGATGACGCGGCCGTCGATATTGCGCGCGGCGCGGCCGATGGTCTGGATCAGCGAAGTCTCGCTGCGCAGGAAGCCTTCCTTGTCGGCGTCGAGGATGGCGACCAGGGCACATTCGGGAATGTCGAGGCCCTCGCGCAGCAGGTTGATGCCGACCAGGCAGTCGAAGGCGCCGAGCCGCAGATCGCGGATGATCTCGATGCGCTCGATGGTGTCGATGTCGCTGTGCATGTATCTGACGCGAATGCCCTGCTCGTGCAGGTATTCGGTGAGGTCCTCGGCCATGCGCTTGGTCAGCACCGTGACCAGCGCGCGATAGCCCTTCTGCGCCACCTGCCGCACCTCGCCGACGAGGTCGTCGACCTGCGTGCGCGCGGGCCGCACCTCGACCGGCGGATCGATCAGGCCGGTCGGGCGGATCACCTGCTCGGCGAACACGCCGCCGGACTGGTCCAGCTCCCAGCCGCCGGGCGTGGCGGAAACCGCGACGGTCGGCGGGCGCATCGCGTCCCATTCCTCGAAGCGCAGCGGCCTGTTGTCCATGCACGAGGGCAGGCGGAAGCCGTATTCGGCGAGCGTCGCCTTGCGCCGGAAGTCGCCGCGATACATGCCGCCGATCTGCGGAATGGTGACGTGGCTTTCGTCCACGAACACCAGCGCGTTGTCGGGGACGTATTCGAACAGCGTCGGCGGCGGCTCGCCCGGCTTCCTCCCGGTGAGATAGCGCGAATAATTCTCGATGCCGGCGCAGCTTCCGGTCGCCTCCATCATTTCGAGGTCGAACAGCGTGCGCTGCTCCAGCCGCTGCGCCTCCAGGAGGCGGCCGGCGCGGTTGAGCTCCTCGAGCCGCTGGCGCAGTTCGAGCTTGATGCTTTGCATCGCCTGGATCAGCGTCGGGCGCGGCGTGACATAGTGCGAGTTGGCGTAGATCTTGACGAAGCGCAGCGCGTCGGTCTCCCGCCCGGTGAGCGGATCGAACTCGACGATCTTCTCGATCTCGTCGCCGAACAGGCTCACGCGCCAGGCGCGGTCCTCATAGTGGGCGGGGAAAATCTCGATGGTGTCGCCGCGCACGCGGAAGCTGCCGCGCGAAAAATCCGCCGCGCGCTTGTATTGCAAGGCGGCAAGGTCGGCGATGATCTGGCGCTGGTCGATGCGGTCGCCCGTTTTCAGGACGAAGGTCATCGCGGTGTAGGTCTCGACCGAGCCGATACCGTAGATGCACGACACCGAGGCGACGATGATCACGTCGTCGCGCTCCAGGAGCGCGCGCGTCGCACTGTGACGCATTCTGTCGATCTGCTCGTTGATCGAGGAATCCTTCTCGATATAGGTGTCGGTGCGCGGGATATAGGCTTCCGGCTGGTAGTAATCGTAGTAGGAGACGAAATACTCCACCGCATTGTCGGGGAAGAAGCTCCGAAACTCGCCATAGAGCTGGGCGGCAAGCGTCTTGTTGGGCGC
>WBUW01000253.1 GCA_008933495.1 Pseudorhodoplanes sp. | reverse complement strand
CAATTTGACCGCGACGGAACGGGCCTTGTTCGACCTGTTCAATTACCAGCAAAATCAGCTGATCGAGCATTATCAACAGGCTCGCGCGAAAGCCGACTTTGCTATCCAAAAACTCAATCAGCAATGTTGCCGAATTTTCTACCCGGGCACTTTTCGACAATATTCTGGACAGTTGCTCGAGGCGGCCAATCAGATGGACGAAATCCGGCGCAGGTATGACTCTCTGGAGCGCGATATCGCCGACATTCAATCCGTCGCCCACGACCGCGCCGAAGCGCTTCGCGAAGCCAAAGAGAAAATCGCCGAAGCGAGGGCAAAAGCCGACAAATCGAAGGGCCGCAAAGCCAAGACGACGCGACAGCCCGGATAGCCGGAGCGCTCACCCCCAGGGCGGCCGCCTGACGGCCTCCCTTTTCGTCCGCCACTATGATAGCCGGCTGTCTTGCAAAACGCGTCCAGGGCTTAAAATGCCCTTTTAACGCCGAAGCGGCGGGCGCGGCTCTCCCCTTCCCTGCAAACTCCCGAACTGACGCCCCTGCCGCCGACACCTGTCGGCGGCAGACACGCGCCGGCATTGACCTATCCATTCGACATGCGAGCGAGACTCGCGTGGGGCGATGCGCGTGAGGCTCCGACGGCCGTCAGCGGTTTCGACATGTCGCTATCGACCGGAGCCGGAAGGCTCGCATTTGGGACCATCCTCGCGTCTCCATCCGCGAGGATGGTCTCCTTATTCGGGGTGCGGAATGGAGTTTCCTGGAATTCTCGCCGAGATCGCCGAGGCAGCGGGCGAAGAGGCGGCGCGCAAGGTCGCCGAGGCCAGAGGCGGGAGCAGAGTCTATCTGCCGAGCGTCGCGTCACTGCAAAGTGGTCGCTCGTCTTGGCTTCAGGAACTCGTCGGAATGGACGCCGCGCTCAAAATCGCCGAGGCCTGCGCGCCGATCGGCGTCAATGTCCTCATTCCACTCGGGCCTGCCAATCCTCGCAAGAAAATGATTGCGTCCGTCCGTGAGCGAATTCTCGCGGGCGAAAGCGTCTCTCAAATCGTGAAGGCCGTGCGATGCACGGAGCGAACAGTGGAGCGCGAACGCCAACGGCTTCGCGCGGAAGGCGCCCTGTCCGCTGCGCACCCGAAAGACAATCCCCCTTCAAGTTCGCCGACGCCGGACTGCCGGCCGACGCTCGATCGAAAGGAAAGACCATGTTGATTACGTCCGCCGGTCTCGAGGCGATTTTCCAAGGCTACAGCTTCATCTTCAACGAGGGCTTCAACGGCGCAAAGTCGCATGCGTTCGACATCGCGATGAAAGTTCCGTCGGAGGCCGGCGAAAATATCTATCCCTGGCTCGGCGCTTTTCCGCAGCTTCGCGAGTGGATCGGGGATCGCGTGCTGAATTCGCTCCAGCTGCACGGGTTCAAGATCAAAAACCGCAAATTCGAGTCGACGGTCGCCGTCAAGCGTGAAGAGATCGAAGACGATCGCTACGGCGTGCTCAAGCCGCTTTTCAGCGAAATGGGGCGGGCGACGAGGCTGCATCCCGACAAGCTCGTTTTCGAGCTGCTGCAGAAGGGAACGTCGACGATCTGCTACGATGGGCAGAATTTCTTCGACACCAACCATCCTGTGTTGGACGAGAACGATAAAGAGACCTTCGTTTCCAACCTCTCACTGGGGACTGATAATGCATTCTGGTATCTCTTGGACACGACGAAGTTCGTCAAGCCGTTTATTTTTCAAGAGCGAATTCCGTATGCTTTTCAGTCGGTCACGGACGACAGGAACGAGCGCGTCTTTCTTCGTGACGAATATGTCTACGGCGTGCGCGCGCGTGTGAACGCCGGTTTCGGTCTTTGGCAACTCGCCTATGCGTGCAATTTGCCATTGACGCCAGGTAACTATGCATATGCGAGGGCTATGATGATGAACATGCGGAACGACCGTGGCCACATCATCGGAGTCGAGCCGAACTTGTTGGTGGTCGGGCCTAGTCTCGAGGGGGTCGCTCGCCGGCTTCTCAAAGCGACCTCGATCGGCAACCTTGACGGTGCAACCGGCGCCGAACTTCCGAATTGGGCCGAGTCTAACATTTGGTATCAGAGCGCCGACCTGATCGTAACGCCGTTTCTGCCCTGACAGGATCAAGTCGTAACCTTTACGATTTTATTTTCGCCTGCAATCACAAAGGACACGACATGTCCGGCTCTCTCGCTCCCATCATCGATTTCGAGGCAGGAACCTGGGACATCCCCAAGGTTTTCCCCGAAGGCCTTCCCGACTTGAGCAACGGGGACTGGGGAAATGTTTCCGTCCCGTTGAGCCGGCCGTTCGCCTTTCGTGGCGTCGGTTATCACAACATCGTCATCCGCACTCCCACGGGGCGCGACATGGACTTTTACCTGTTGGAGACCGATCGCTCGCCGCGCGCTCTTCTCACCATGCTTTCGGAAGCGCTTCCGGAGATATTCGAGATCATGCACGCCGACGATTATCTGGCGTGTCTGACAGCCGCCGCACGGCTGATGAACGCGAAATGAGCGACATTCCGCTTCCGGCAAGCAGGCGGTCGCGTGAGAGCGCGGCCGTTTGCTTTTGCCGCGCGTATAGAGGTCGCCCGACATGGCTATGAACGTCGAGATGATCCTTCGCCTGATAGATCAGGCGAGCGGGCCCTTGCGCGGCGTGACGTCAGAGGTCGAGAACCTTGCGCGGAGGGCGGACAATCTCAATAATGCGGCAAGTCCCGGCAGCAAGATCAAGGCGAGCGTCTGGTTCGAACAGCAACAGGCAATCAGGAAGGCGCAAGAGCAAGCCGAGGCTTACGAAAAGCAGTTGCGAAATGTCGACGGCGTGCTCTCGGGGCTCGCCGGCTCCGCCGCCGCATTCGTTGCCGCGCATGCGGGGATGAAGCTTCTCAAGGAGGAAGCGACGGCGGGCGCGACGGCGGTTCGGAACGCCGTAAGCCTCGAAACGGCCGGCTTCAAGCCTTTCGACATAGCGAAGGCGCAGAATGAAGCGCGGCAGATTTCTTCGCTCTTTCCGCAGTTCGATCGCAGTCAGATCGAAGAGCAGATCATAGAGACGACGCCGGCTCTCGGCTCCCTCGAGCATGCGCTGCATTTTCAAAAGCTGCTCACGCAATATCGAGCGATCGTCGAAGCTCAGGACCCCGGAGCCGCCACGGGCAAGGGCATGCAGGCGATTGTTCGCGCGCTCGAAGAATTCAGCGCTGCGAATGCGCTCGAAAAGGCCGAAGCTTATGTCGGACGTTTTGCGAAGGTGGCCAATGCCTTCAAGAACACCGTGAAGCCGGACGATTGGTATGAATTCGCCAAATATTCCGGTTCTCTCGCCGCGAGGCGTTTCGATCTCGACTACATCGCTGGACCGGCCGCGACCCTGATTGCGAGCGTGAAGGGTTCGACCGCTGGCGTCTATCAACGGCAGTTCTATCAATCCTCCGTCGGCGGTCATATCTCGCCTAAGGCATCGAAACTTTGGGTCGAGGCGGGATTTGTTCCCGATGAGAAAAACATTCTTTGGGACTCTAAGGGGAATGTGAGCGGCATCCGGCCCGGCGGGATTATCGGCCAGCATCTCGCGAAGACCAACGCATATCGGTGGGTGCACGAGGTCGCGCTGCCGCAACTGAAAAAGGCGGGCTATAGCGACGACAAAATCGACGAATGGGCGTCGGGTGCGATGGAGAACCCATCGACGCGCGGACTCTTCGATTTCTATCGGGCGAACAAGAGCCGCATTGAGAAAGACCAGGTCTTATCGCGTCAGGCAATGGGGCTAGAGGCCGCGAATGTCTGGAAGGCGAAGGACGCCACGACGGCCTACAAGGCCGTCGAGAGGCAATTCGAGAATTTCAAGCGCTCGTCGGCCGAGCCGCTTATGGGAGCGGGAACAGCGGGCTTGCATAGGGCCTCTTCCGTCTTGGACTGGTGGGAAAACAATGTCGCGAAAGATCGGCCGTGGGTCGATCCGCTTGTTTCGGGAGGGGTTGTCGGCGGAACGCTTTGGGCCGGGACCGCTGGCATGAAGGCGCTTCTCGGGATGCGAGCGAGAAGCGTGGCGGATACGGCGGCCCGGGCTGGAGGCGCGGTCACGAAAATAACCGGAACGCCCACAGACTTCGCGGCTGAGTTCGTTCGTGGAGCAGGCGGCGCGGAACGCGTCCTCGAGGTAGCGCGCGGCGTCGGCGGGGCGATCCGAAACGGCCTGATAACGGGCGCCATGCAATGGGCAGGTCAATGGGCTATAAACAAAATCGAAGAAAGGGCGCTCGGCTGGACCGCCGAAAGCAAGGCTCGCGACGAAGCGACGATAGCCCGCAAAGCCCATGAATGGTGGCGCTCGCACGGCGTCGATTTGCCATGGTGGGAAACGCCCGCTCCGCAACCCGCCAAGACCGTAGCCGACGCCATGCGCGAAGGTGCAGCGGCCTTGGGACCGCATGTCGACGCCACGAAGATGGAAGAAGGACGAGACAAGGCGCGCGAAGTCGGGCGCGAAATCAAAGAAGCACTGGAAGTCAAAGCGGAACCGAGCGTCGGGACGGCCGGTTTGGAGCGGGCGCTGGGCTTAGCGCGTCAGCTTCGGCGTGAGTTGGAAGGCATAGGACGCGCCAACGGCAATCTTCGATATGGAACTCGCGGCTTCGGCTCGCATGCCCTGCATGATGGCCCGGAAGCACATTGAAGGGCAATTCAACGGAGATTTGAGACATGGCCGAGCCGCTTGCCATCCCCCTCTTCAGGCGCCCATGGTGGGAGAAAGACCCGGAAGTGGCGGCGTTCGTCCGCTCGCTTTTCGGGACGATGTCGGTTCACGACATGCCCGACGCCATTGCGGCCAAATTCTCGCCTGAAAGAGCGCCGGCCAAGTCGTCGATCGCCCGATACATGAACGTATTGCGTGGCCTGCCCGCCGAATATCCAAAGAATAGGAAAATCCCGCCCCGGCGCCGCTCGCGCCCAGCTATTCCCACCTGATCGCGGATAATCCCGTTGAAGATCACCAAATAGCACTATCTATCGCCAATTAGCGATCACTATTCCAGCTCAGCGCGGAATTCTGAAGGTCAGCGGGCCGCCGTCGCACATTCCGTCCGATAGGATCAAGATGCGATAGTGATCTTTGTCGTCCTCGAGCACCGCCAATG
>WBUW01000252.1 GCA_008933495.1 Pseudorhodoplanes sp. | reverse complement strand
TCCCCAGGCGGCTCGCCGAGCCGCCTGGGGAACGGCACCGAGGCGCCGAGGCTGTCCTGCGCCTCCTGCGGCAGCGTCTTGAGCATCGGCGTGCCGAAAATGCCGGGCGCGATCGCCAGCACCCGCACGCCGAACTGCGCGAATTCGCGCGCCGCCGGCAGCGTGAGTGCGGCAACGCCGCCCTTGGAGGAGGAATAGGCCGCCTGCCCGATCTGGCCCTCGAAGGCGGCGACCGAGGCGGTGGAGATGATGACACCGCGTTCGCCGCCGACCGGGTCGGCCTTGCTCATGTCGGCGGCGGCAAGCCGCATCATGTTGAAGGTGCCGATCAGGTTGATCTCGATCACGCGCCGGTAGTCCGACAGCGGCATCGGCCCGTCGCGGCCGAGAATGCGCCTGGCCGGCCCGATGCCGGCGCAACTGACCAGAACGCGCGCCACGCCGAGCGCCTCGCGCACTTTTTTGAGCGCCGACTGCGCGCTCGCCTCGTCGGCGACGTCGCAGGCCGCGGCCATGCCGCCGAGCTTTGCCGCCTGCTCGGCGGCGGCCTTTTCGTTGAGGTCGAGCAGCGCGACTTTCGCCCCCGCCGCCGCCAGCACCTCGGCGGTGGCGGCGCCAAGCCCGGAGGCGCCGCCGGTAATGATCGCAACCTGTCCTTTCACGTCCATCGTCAGTTGTTCCCCTTGAGCGCGGCATCGGGATTTTCGACGAGCAGCGCGATGCCCTGGCCGCCGCCGATACAGGCGGAGGCTATGCCATAGCGCAGATTGGCGCGCTTGAGTTCGCGCGCGAGCGTGACCGAGAGGCGCACCCCGGTGGCGCCGAGCGGGTGGCCGATGGCGATGGCGCCGCCGTTCACGTTCAGCTTGTCCTCGTCGAGCCCGAGTTCGCGCGCGCACGCCATCACCTGCGCGCCGAACGCCTCGTTGATTTCGAAGCGGCCGATGGCGGACAGCGCCAGGCCGGCGCGCGCAAGCACCGCCCTGATCGCCGGCACCGGTCCGATGCCCATGATTTCCGGCGGCACGCCGACCACCGCGCTCGCGAGCAGGCGGGCCAGCGGCGTTTTCTTGGTCCGGTCGAGATAGGCCTTCGCCACCACGATCGCCGCCGCCGCGCCGTCGACGATCGCCGACGAATTGCCGCCGGTCTGCACGCCGCCGAAGGCCGGCTTGATCTTGGACAGCGCTTCGAGCGGGGAGGGCCGCACGTGCGTGTCGGCCGCGACCTGCTTCGTCTCGCGCGCAAGCCTGATGCCGCGCGGATTATAGCCGTCGCGCTCGAAGGTCTCGCTGGTCACCGGCGCAATCTCGCCGGCGAGGAATCCGTCCTTCTGCGCGTTCACCGCCCGCTCGAAGCTGCGCGCCGCAAACGCGTCCACTTCCGGCCGCGTGATCTGGTACTGGCGCGCGAGATTTTCCGCCGTGTCGCCCATGGTGACATTGGCCGAGGGGTCGAGCAGTGCCTCCCACAGGAAATCCTTGAACTCGACCTGCCCCATGCGGAAGCCGCCGCGATGGGTATAGGCGGCGACCGGGTTGCGGCTCATGGATTCGGCGCCGACGCAAAGCGCGACGTCGGCGCGTCCGAGCGAGGTGGCGTCGGCGGCCTGGCTCAGCACCTCGATGCCGGTGCCGCACACGCGCTGCACCAGATGGGCCGGCGTCGCGATCGGCGCGCCGCCATAGAGCGCGATATGGCGCGGCAGCATGTAGGCGTCGAAGCTTGCCTGCGCCATGCTGCCGGCGATGACGGTGCCGATATCGGCGGGCGCGACGCCGGCGCGCGCCAGCGCTTCGCGTGCGGCCTTGATGCCGAGATCGATCGGCGAGGCGGAGGCGAGCGGCCCGTTATAGTCGGCGAACGGCGTGCGCACGCCGTCGAGCAGCCAGGCATCGCTGAAGGTGGCGCCGATTCCGGCAACAGGATCGGTCATGTCAGGATCTTTCGTCGAGAACGATGATGGAGGCCGGCGGCGGATCGGCATAGAGCGACTGCACGATCGCGCCGCGCCGGTGGAGCACGGCGCGCTGGTTGATCGAGCCCTTGTCGGTCATCTCGCCGGCATCGAGCGAGGGCGGCTCCGCCAAAAGGACGAGCCGGCAGGCGCGGTTGGAGCTGCCGGTGCTGGTTTTGGCGAAGGCCCGCAAACGCCGGGCGAATTCCGCGCGCACCCGTGCGTCGGACAGGATCGCCGCCGCGTCGGCCGCGTCCGGCAGATCGGGGGCGAGCGCGCGGCAGGCGTCGAGCGCGGGAAAGACGAGCGCGCCGATCTCGTTGCGGTCCTGGCCGGCGATCACCACGTCGCGCACATAGGGCGCGAAGTAATCGATGATGCGACCGCGCAGGGGCCCGACGCTGACCCAGGTGCCGGTCGAGAGCTTGAAATCCTCGGCCACGCGTCCGTCGAACAGCAGGCCGCGGTCCGGCCGCGCCGAGTCTTCCAATTTCATCGCGTCGCCGAGCCGGTAATAGCCCTCCGCGTCGAAGGCCTGCGCGGTGAGGTCGGGCGCGCGCCAATAACCGGGCGTGACGTTCGGCCCCTTCACGCGCGCTTCGAGCTTGCCGTCGACCGGCACGAGCTTGAGCGCCATGCCGGGCACCGGCAATCCCATGTTCGAGGGATTGGTCGTGTCCTCGGTGCGCACCAGGGCGCAGGGCGCGGTTTCGGTGGCGCCGAAGCCGGTGAGGAACAGGATGCGCTCGCCGCAGGTGCGCAGCGCAAGCTCCTGCATTTCGTCGAAGACCGGCTTGGACAAAGCCGCGCCGGCAAACCACAGCACCTTGAGGCGGCTGAAGAAATTCTGCCGCAACTGCGCATCGCTGCGGAAATAGGGCAACAGCGCTTCGAAGCCCTTGGGCACGTTGAAGTACCAGGTCGGCGCGACCTCTTTGAGATTGCGCACGGTGGCCTCGATCGCGCCCGGCAGCGGCTTGCCCTCGTCGATATAGAAGGTGCCGCCATTGTAGAGAACGAGACCGACATCGTGATTGCCGCCGGCGGTGTGATGCCAGGGCGCCCAGTCGATCGTGACCGGCGGCTCATCCTGGAAATAGGCCAGCGCGGAGCGGATCATGACCTGGTTGGCGCACAGCATCCGCTGCGTGTTGATGACGCCTTTCGGCTGGCCCGTGGAGCCGGACGTGAACAGGAACTTGGCGATCGTATCGGGGTCGACGCGCCGGTTCGCCTCCTCGATCGCCGGACCCGGCGCGGTGGCGGCGAGTTCGGAAAACAGCGTCGCCTTGCGTTCGGCCGGCGGATGGCGCGTGACCACGATTTCCGCATCGGCGGGAATGGCCGCCGCCAGCGCCTTGCCGAACATCTGTCCGTCGGACGCGAACACCAGTCCGGGCGTGAGCAGGGTGAAAATCTGGCGCAGCTTGCCGAAGTCGGTCGAGACCAGCGAATAAGCCGGCGAGACCGGCGCGTAGGCGACGCCGGCATAGAGGCAGCCCAGCCCGATCATGGCGTGTTCGAGATCGTTGCCGGAAAGGATCACGACCGGCCGCGCGGCGGAAAGGCCGCGCGCGAGCAGCGCCTCGCCGATGCGGCGGGCGGTGTCGAGCGCCTGCGCGTAGCTGATCGTGCGCCACGCGCCGCCGGCATCGCGTGCGGCGAACAGGGTCTTGTCCGGCGTCCGCTCCGCCCAATGATGCAGGCGGTCGGTCAGGCGCGGCGGATAATCGCCGAGTTGCGGCCGCGGCCGGATGACGATCGTGCCGTCCGCGCGGCGCTCGACATCAAGGTCGGGCTTGCCAAGGCGCACCGGACGGAACGGCGCGGTCGCGACATCGGTTCCATGCTGTGCGGCTTCCGCCATCGCAAACTCGATCATGCTGCGCGCGGACAATCAGCCGCGCAGGACCTTAGGCGCGCGCTTTTCGAGAAAATCCCGCAGGCGCACCTGCGCTTCCTCGTCGCCGGAGGCGATCGCGGCCATCAGGCTTTCCATCAGGTAGCCGCCCGCCGGATCGCTGTCGGCGATGCGGGGCAGGACATGCATGATGGCATAGTTGGTGAGCTGGGTGTTGCCTGCGATGCGCGCCGCGAGTTCGAGACCCTTGTCCAGACCGGTGCCATCATCGACCAGATATTGCGTCAATCCTATGCTCTGGCCTTCGGCGGCGTCGTAGGTGCGTCCGGTCAGCATCATGTCCATCATGCGCGCGACGCCGATCAGGCGCGGGATGCGCACCGAGCCGCCGCCGCCGACATAGATGCCGCGGCTTCCTTCCGGCAGCGCGTAATAGGCCGAGCGTTCGGCGACGCGGACATGGCAGGCCGAGGCGAGTTCAAGGCCGCCGCCGACGATGGCGCCGTGCAGCACCGCTACGACCGGAACGTTGCCGAATTCGAAGCGCTCGAACACGCGGTGCCAGTTGCGCGAATGGTGCACCGCTTCGGCCGTGTTGCGGATCGTCAGTTCGGTGAGGTCGAGGCCGGCGGAAAAATGTTCACCCTCGCCGTGCAACACGACCGCGCGAACGGTGGCGGGCAGGGAATCGAAAAAGGTTTCGATGCCGTAGACCGTGGTATCGTCGAGCGCGTTGCGCTTTTCGGGGCGCGCCAGGCGCAGGATCGCGAGCTCGCCGCGCAGCGTTCCTGCGAGCGATTGCGGCAATCCGGCAATGGGCGTTTCGGCGGCCATGTTCGAGCATCCTCCCGGCCTATTTGTTATATGACATTACATTTCCGCCGGAAGCGGTCAAGAATGCCGGCCGTCCGGCGCGGCGCGGCGACGGTCAGAGCACCTGGTATACGTCGAGCCGTACCGCCCGTGCCTCGCGCGCGCCGCGGGCCAGCGCGAGGATGCGGTTGAGCCAGTCGAGCGCGGGATCGGCGGTCTCGAACCGCATCACGGTCCGGAAATAATAGAGTGAGGAATCGAGCCTTTCGCCGCGTGCAAGGCGCGCCATCACCTCGGGCGGGCCGTGCCGCAGACCCTCGCTGTTGACAAGAACGAGGCCGCCGGTCTCGGCGGCAATCGTGTAGCGGGCGCGGATGTCGGCGGCGCCGTCGGCGCGGATGATTTGCCAGTCGGCGCCGCCGGGCAGGATCGTGCCCCTGAGCCGCGGGCCTTCCACGGTGCCGCCAAGAATATTGATGACGCGCCGCTCGCCATAAGGCGTTGCGCCCAGATGCAGAATGTCGGCCAGTTCGGCGC
>WBUW01000251.1 GCA_008933495.1 Pseudorhodoplanes sp. | reverse complement strand
TCTTGTCGAACGCGGCTTTGTCCTTCCAGGTCTTCATCGGATAGAGCAGGTGCGGCTCGACGCCCGGCACCGAGGTCGGCACCGAGAAGCCGAAATACGGGTCGGTGCGGAAGGAGGCGCTCTTGAGCGAACCGTCGAGCGCGGCGGTCACGAGCGCACGCGTCGCCTTGATCGGCATGCGGCGGCCTTCGCCATACTGGCCGCCGGTCCAGCCGGAATTGACCAGCCAGCAATCGACCTGGTGCTCGGCGACATATTTGCGGAACAGGTTGCCGTATTCGGCCGGCGGACGCGGCAGGAACGGCGCGCCGAAGCAGGTCGAGAATTCCGGCTGCACGCCGACGAGACCCTTCTCGGTGCCGGCAACCTTGGCGGTGTAGCCGGACAGGAAGTGATACATCGCCTGCGCCGGGGTGAGCTTGGCGATCGGCGGCATGACGCCATAGGCGTCGGCGGTCAGGAATATGATGTTTTTCGGATGTCCGGCGCGACCGGTGCGCGAGGCGTTCGGAATCGATTCCAGCGGATAGGCCGAGCGGGTGTTCTCGGTTCTGGAGATGTCGGTGTAGTCGGGCGCGCGGGTGAGCGGCTCGAACACCACGTTTTCCAGGATCGCGCCGAAGCGGTTGGTGGCATCCCAGATCTGCGGCTCGTTCTCATAGGTGAGATTGACGCATTTCGCGTAGCAGCCGCCTTCGAAGTTGAAGATGCCGTCCGGACCCCAGCCGGTCTCGTCGTCGCCGATCAGCGTGCGGTTGGGATCGGCCGACAGCGTGGTCTTGCCGGTGCCCGACAGGCCGAAGAACAGCGCGCTGTCGCCGTTCGGTCCGACGTTCGCCGAACAATGCATCGGCATCACGCCCTGCGCCGGCAGATAGAAATTGAGCGTGGTGAACACCGACTTCTTCATCTCGCCGGCATAGGACGAGCCGCAGATCAGCACGATCTTGCGGGTGAAATCGATGGCCACCATGGTGTCGGAGCCGTCGCGGCCGCCATGGCGCTTGGCGTCGGGACGGAACGACGGCAGGTCGATGATCGTCAGCTCCGGCTCGAAGCTCTCAAGCTCGAACTGGTTCGGGCGGATGAGCAGCGTGCGAATGAACAGCGAGTGCCAGGCCAGCTCGTTATAGACGCGCGTGCGGATGCGGTATTTCGGATCGGCGCCGCCATAGAGATCCTGCGCGAACAGCGTCTTGCCCGCGCAATGGGCAAGAAAGTCCTTGTAGAGATTATCGAAATGTTCCTTCGACAGCTTGCGGTTGCCGCCCCACCACACCGAAGGTTCGGTCAGGGCGTCGACGACGGTGTGTTTGTCCTTCGGCGAGCGTCCGGTGTGATGGCCGGTCTCCGCGCAGAGCGCGCCGCCGGCGACGATCCGGCCTTCCCCGGCCGCGATCGCGTGCTCGTAGAGGGGGGCTTCGGTCAGGTTCCAGTGAACCGCCTTGAGATTCTTTAGGCCGAAAGTATCAGCCCCGAAGGCTTTGTTGCGTACGCCGGTCTCTTGCACGAAGTCCTCCCCGAAACACGCCGGCCGCGGCGGGCCGAAAATCAACATACCGATGTCGGTGTTGCCCGATGGAAAGTATAGCGCCCTGCCCAGGGGCGCGCGACCTCATAGAGCCTGTCCGGTCCGCTGCCAAGCATTTTGACCGCTTTTGGTTTCCCCGGCCGGCTGTTTGCACCGCACCAGGGCGAAACCAGCCCGGCGCGATCGGCTGCGGCGCCGGTCCGGGAACGGGGCCCGGCGCGCCCCGCCGGAAGCAGGCCGCGGCCGGCCGATTTGCGCGCGTCCGCGGAGCATGACCGGCGGGACAACCGCGGCCGGCCGATTCCAAGGACGGCAGTTCCAAACCCGATCGTAAGCCCGAATTAACGTCTGCGGGCCCATCATGACCTGTCGATCACCGCATGGATGCGACCGTACCATGCCGCGCCGAATGTCGATCAGCCGGCCGGCGGAGGTGAATGATGATCAGGACTATCATCGCTGTCATGACCGGGTGGATGCTGGCGCTCGCCTGCGCGGCTGCCGCGGAACCCATTGTCATCGACGTCGCCAGCACCTTCCCCGGCAACATGCCGGTGCTCGGCGAAGTGTCGCGCGGATTGCCAAGCAAGATTGCCCGCGCCTCCGGCGGGGAACTCGTTCTGAAGTTCCATGAGCCCGGCAAGCTGGTTCCCGGCGCCGAAACCGTAAACGCGGTCTCGCGCGGCACGGTGGCGGCGGCCTGGGCCGGCGCCGGCTGGTTCGCCGGCAAGGACAGCGCGTTCAACATGTTTTCGAGCGTGCCGTTCGGTCCGGGCATGGGCGAATACATGGCCTGGCTTTATCGCGGCGGCGGTCTTGAAACCGCGCGCGAGATGTTCGCCAAGTACAACGTGCACAACATTCCCTGCGGCATGATTCCGCCGGAAGCCTCCGGCTGGTTCCGCAAGGAGATCAGGCGCATCGACGACCTCAAGGGCCTGAAGATGCGCTTCTTCGGGCTCGGCGCGCGGGTGATGCAGAAATTTGGCGTCATCACCCAGCAATTGCCGCCCGGCGAAATCCTGCCGGCGCTGAAGTCGGGCGCGCTCGACGCCACCGAATTTTCACTGCCGGCGATGGACCTGCCGCTCGGATTCCATACCGTCGCCAAATACTATTATTTCCCCGGCTGGCATCAGCAGGCCACGCTGTTCGATCTCTATATCAACAAAACGGTCTGGGACGGCCTGCCCGATCGTCACAAAGCGCTGATCGAAATTGCCTGCGGCGACGCCATGCGCGACATGATTGCCGATGGCGAGGCCGCGCAGTGGAAGGCGCTCAAGGAAATGCAGGCCCAGGGCGTCGTGCTCAAGCGCTGGCCGGCGGAAATCCTGGTTGCTTTCGAGGATGCCTGGAAAGAACTGATCGCCGAAGAATCCGCGAAGAATCCGAATTTCAAGCGCGTCTTTGAATCGTACGAACGGTTCCGCGACAATTACGCGATCTGGCGTCGGTTCAACCTCTTATGACGATGACTATGCTTCGCAACGCCGGCATTCGTACCAAGCTTTCGCTGGCGCTTGGTATGGCCCTTGCGCTCGTCCTGGTCGTTGGCCTGTTCGGCGTTCTGGAACTGCATCAGGTCAATGGCGCGACCAAGGAAATCCGCACCGTCTGGTCGCCCAAGATCGAAGCGCTCGACGACCTGAAACGGGCGGTCAACGAGCACCGCATCCTGGCCGGCAACCGCCTGCAAACTACAAGCTTCCGGCAGATCGCCGCGCTGAGCAAGCGCATGGATCAAGCCCGGCAAAAGATGGATCAGGCCGAACTGGCGCTGCGGCAAATGGTGCATACCGCGGCCGAACAAGAACTGCTGACCGAGTTCGGGCGCCAGATCGACCAGTATGAGGCGGTTTTTTCCAGCCTCCTGAGGCAACTTGAGATTGGCGAAACCGCCGAGGCGCAGGTCGAATTCGCCAGCCGCGCGCTCGTCGTCGCCGACGCCGCGGAAGAGCAGCTCGACAAGTTCATCGAGCTTGCAAAGCAGAAGCTGGTACACGCGGCGTCCAATGCCGACGAGGCTTATCGCCTGGCCCTGTTCATGACGATCGGGACGATGCTGATCGGTGTCATGTTGTCGAGCGTCGTCATCGTCTGGACCTCGCGTCATGTCACGCGGCCACTGGTCCAGATCAGCGAAGCCATGCGCCGGCTCACGGTCGGCGACCATTCGGTTTTCGTCACCGTCAATCACGAGCACAAGGACGAGATCGGCGTATTGATGGATGCGATCACCGGCTATCGCGAAAGCCTGATCCGCAGCAACCTGCTCGCCACCGAGATCGAGGCCGAGCGCGCGCGCCTGCAGGCGGCCGTCAACAACATGACGATCGGCCTGTGCATGATCGACAGGGACCAGTGCCTGATCATCTGCAACAACCGCTTTGTCGAAATCTATCAACTCTCGGCGACCCTTACGCAGATCGGCACGCCGCTGCGCGACATCCTGCGCGAGACCATGAGCCGCAGCCTATCGGGCCCGGCATTGGAGCAGGCCATCGAGGGTGTCCTGCAGGCGGTCAAGGCCGGCCTTCCAAACCGCTCCTTCGCCGAGCTCGAAGACGGCCGCACCATCAGCATCATCAGCCAGCCGATGCCCGATGGCGGCGAGGTCTCCACGCACGAAGACATTACCGAGCGGCTCCGCACCGAGGCCAAGATCCGCCACATGGCCCGCCACGACGCCCTGACCGACCTGCCCAACCGGGTCCTGTTCAAGGAGCGGCTGGAAGAAGCGTTCAAGCGGCTGTCGCGCGGCGAGACCGTGGCGGTGCTCTGTCTCGACCTCGACCGCTTCAAGAGCGTCAACGACACGCTCGGCCATCCGGCCGGCGATGCGCTGCTGAAGATCGCCGCAACCCGTCTGCGCGACATCATCCGCGAGGCCGACACCGTCGCGCGATTCGGCGGCGACGAATTTGCCGTCGTACAAGTCGGCGATGCGCAGCCGCACGGCGTGATCGCGCTCGCGCAACGAATTCTCGATGCGCTCAGCAAGCCGTTCGATCTGAACGGCCACCAGGTCGTGATCGGCGTCAGCGTCGGCATCGCGCTTGCGCCGGCCGACGGCGACGATCCCGAGCAGGTGCTGAAGAACGGCGACATGGCGCTCTATCGCGCCAAGTCCGACGGGCGCGGTATCTACCGGTTTTTCGAGCCGCAGATGGATGCCCTCATGCAGATGCGCCGGCAGCTTGAGCTGGACTTGCGGCGCGCGCTGATCCAGCAGGAATTCGAGCTGGTGTATCAGCCGATCATCGATCTGCAAACGAACACCATCATCAGCTTCGAGGCGCTCCTGCGCTGGCGGCATCCCGAGCGCGGCACCGTCAGCCCGGCCGAATTCATCCCGCTTGCGGAGGAAATCGGAATCATCGTGCCGCTCGGCGAATGGGTGCTGCGGCAGGCCTGCCAGGACGCCACCAGGTGGCCGGACGATATCACCGTGGCCGTCAATCTTTCGCCGGCGCAGTGCAAGAACAAGAAGGTGCTGGAAGCCGTGATCAACGCGCTCGCCAATTCCGGGTTGCCGCCGCGACGGCTCGAACTGGAAATTACCGAGAGCGTGCTGCTCGTCGGCAGCGAGCTGACGCTGTCGGTGCTGCACGAATTGCGCGCGCTCGGCGCCCGCATCGCGATGGAC
>WBUW01000250.1 GCA_008933495.1 Pseudorhodoplanes sp. | reverse complement strand
GCATTGGCACCGCGCCCGCCGCCAACTCCGCCGGTGCGCCGCGCGGCGCCAATGCCGCCGCAGCCCGCCTGACGGAATTCGTCGCGGCGATCAAGGCCGAACTGAAACCCGGCGCCGCGCAAACCAAGGAGCTTGAGGCCGCGCTTTCCGACCTGCGCAAGAGCTTCACGGCCGGCGCCGCCGACGGCGCCTCCCAGACCGAGCGCCGCGAGCGCGCCCGCACCGCCCTCCGCGAATTCGAGGAACGGGTCGCCGGCCTGCTCGACGAAGGACAGCGTCCGCGGTTTGAGGAGATCAGAAAGCGGTTCGCGAGCGATGCCGCGCAGGGCCAGGTCGCCCGCCTGTTCGTCCCCGGACGCGGCAGCACGCCGCAGGGCGTCACCGTGCGCGTGGGGGCAACCGATGGCGTCATGACCGAAATCCTCTCCGGACTCGAAGCCGGCCGCGACGTCATTGTCGGGGGCGGGCCGCGCTCCGGCACAACGAGCCGCCGCCCGCGTTTCGGGTTCTGACGGCAGGACGCGGCGCATGGCGCTGATCGAAACCGAACGCCTGACGCGCCTCTACCGGCTCGGCGCGGAAACGGTGCAGGCGCTGGCCGACGTCACCTTGTCGATCGGCGAAGGCGAGTTCGTTGCCGTCATGGGCCCGTCCGGCTCCGGCAAGTCCACCTTCATGAACGTGATCGGCTGCCTCGACCGCCCGACCTCGGGGAGCTACCGGCTGGAAGGGGAAACGGTGTCGGCGCTTGGCGGCGACGCGCTGGCGGCGATCCGCAACCGGAAAATGGGCTTCGTGTTTCAGCAATTCCATCTGCTCGACCGGCTCGACGCCTTCGGCAATGTCGAACTGCCGCTGATCTATGCCGGCATGGACCGCGCCCGTCGCGGCGAGCGGGCGGCCGCCGCCTTGCGCCGCGTCGGGCTCGGCGAGCGCATGCATCACCGGCCGACGCAATTGTCCGGCGGGCAGCAGCAGCGCGTCGCCATCGCGCGCGCGATCGTCAACGGGCCGAAAGTGCTCCTGGCCGACGAGCCGACCGGCGCGCTCGACAGCCGCACCTCGATCGAGATCATGGCGCTGTTCCAGCAGCTCAACCGCGACGGCACCACGGTGCTCGTCGTCACGCACGAAGCCGACGTCGCGCGCTATGCTTCGCGGGTGATCCGCTTTCTCGACGGCCGGGTGCAGGGCGATGCGCGCCAGGCGCCGACCGATGCGGCGGCCGATCTCGCGGCCTTGCGCCGTGCCCCCGCGCCTGAACCGGCCGGAGCGGCGCCATGCGGCTGAGCGATGCCGCCATTTCCGCCGTCGACGCGCTGCGCCTGAACAAGCTGCGCAGCGCGCTCACCATGCTCGGCATCATCATCGGCGTGGCGGCGGTGATCGCCATGGTCGCGGTCGGCGGCGGCGCCCGCGAACAGGTGGTGGCGCAGATCCGGAGCCTCGGCGCGAACCTGCTCGTGGTCATGCCCGGCAATATCACGCAGGGCGGCGTGCGGCTGGGCAGCGGCGCCGCATCGACGCTGACCGACGAGGATTCCACCGCCATCGCCGCCGAGGTGCCGAACGTGCAGGTGACCTCGCCCTATATCCGCGGCACCGCGCAACTGATCGCCAGCGGCGTCAACTGGTCGACCAGCGTATTCGGCATCGACCTCGGCTGGTTCGAGGCGCGCGAGTGGGAGGTCGAGCGCGGGCGCGAATTCGAGCCCGAAGAGATCGCGCGCGGGGCGCAGGTGGCGCTGCTCGGCCAGACGGTGGCGCGCAATCTCTATGGCGGGCTCGATCCCGTCGGCCAGGAATTGCGCATCCGCAACGTGCCGTTCCGCGTAACCGGCATCATGGCGCGCAAGGGGCAATCGACCTGGGGCCAGGACCAGGACGATGTCGTGTTCGTGCCGCTCAACACCGCGCGCCAGCGCGTGCTCGGGCGCAACCTCGCCAATGCCCGCGCGGTCGGCGCGATCTATGTCAAGGTGCGCGAAGGCGAAAGCCTGGCCCAGAGCGAGGACGACGTGAAGGCGCTGCTGCGCCAGCGCCATCGCATCCAGCCCGGACAGGAAGACGACTTCTCGATCCGCAACCTCGCCGACATCGCCGCCACGCGCGAGGCGAGCGCGCGCACGCTGGCGCTGCTGCTCGCCGCGGTGGCCGGCGTGTCGCTTGCGGTCGGCGGCATCGGCATCATGAACATCATGCTGGTCTCGGTCACCGAGCGCACGCGCGAGATCGGCTTGCGGCTGGCGGTCGGCGCGCGGCGCCGGGACATCCTGCGGCAGTTCCTGTTCGAGGCGGCCGGACTGGCGGCGATCGGCGGGGCGGTCGGCGTCGTCATCGGCGTGGCGGCGGCCTACATCATCTCCAATGCCGCCGGCTGGCCGCTGCTCATCCAGCCCGAATCCGTGCTGCTGGCGGTCGCCTTTTCCGGGCTGGTCGGCGTGTTCTTCGGCTGGTATCCGGCGCTGCGCGCCTCGCGCCTCGATCCGATCGAGGCGCTGCGGCACGCGTGATCCTCGCGGCAATGAATTAGCCAACGCTTCGCTGCCCGTATTGTTTGCGGCGCCGGGCACGCCTTCAGTCCAAAATCCGTTGCCCTTTCTTCGTTTTGCACATCGCAAACATGCGATGTGCAAGGGCGTTGTTGCACATCGGACAAGCCCGATGTGCAAGGGCGTTGTTGCACATCGGACAAGCCCGATGTGCAAGGGCGCGCGGAACGCCGGGCTCTCAGCCTGCCCGCGGCCTCGTGCGGCAATGTGAGTTGGCCACACGAGATTGCAGTCACCACGGACCGCCGAAATCTCCGGCGTTCCGCGCGCGGTGTGAGTGGCTTGCTCTGCGACAACCCCGGAGGACAGACGCCCTGGCAGGGGCGGCCAACTTGGTATCCTCCGCTGGTGGTCCACGGCCGGTGGGCCGGATCGCCGCAGCTTGGGCCTCCGCGCGCCGGGTGTACGTCCTGCACCCCTCGCACGGCCACCGCACCCTGCCCCGCATCTCATGACGCTGATCAGACGCCCTTGCGTGGGACAGAATGAATAGGATTTTATTCCGTTCTCAGAATATTGTCAATATGCCGGTCTGGATTTTTGGTCGCTTTTTTCCGTCGTCATGGCCGGGCTTGTCCCGGCCATCCCGATCGGGGACGCAATCGCCCTCCCAAGCGGGATGCCCGCGACAAGCGCGGGCATGACGAGAACAGGCGGCGAGAACAGGCGGCGAGAAGAATGAAACCGGCGCGTCGAGGAATTTTACCGCCCGCCGCGCCACCAGTCCTGCACGCGCTGCCAGGCATTGCGCAGGGAGCCGGAGAACAGCGCGAACAGGATGCCGGCGACCACGATCGGGATCCAGACCAGCACCAGAGCCGACAGCACGACGAAAACCAGCGCCACCACGACGCCGACCGCGAGCACGATCAGCGCAACGGTGAACGGCCCCGGCCGCTTCAGCGTAACGCGCCGAATGCCGTCCTCACCCTCCTCGACGCGGATGAAGACGCTCTCGAAACTGCCGCGCCCGCGCGCGCGACCGCCCGGCGGGATGATTTCCGGCTCGTAGCGCGGCTGCTCGGCGCGGGGTCGGTCGGGTTCGTTGCTCATGCGGGGAATATGGAGGCACGACAGAAAAAGGCCAAGCGTGCCCGCTTTGGAGAAATTATTAAATATTTCAGTATCTTAAGAAGGAGTTGATTTTGCACCATATGACGTCTATATTGATCTTAACGACGTTCATTTTGAACATTACTAATGGAGGTAATATATGGCGGTTTATGCTTTTTGGAATAACAAAGGCGGCACCGGAAAAACGAGCTTGGCGTTTCAAGCTATTTGCCGTTACGCAAATCTGCATCCGAATAAAAAGGTGCTGGCGGTCGACATTTGTCCGCAAGCAAATCTCTCAGAACTCTTTCTCGGCGGCTTGGTCAATCACGGCAGCGACAATCTGCTCATGCGTCAGGGCGCAACGCCCCGCGCCACAATTGGCGGCTATTTTCAGCTTCGACTGCCGTCGCCGTACAGTCCCGTCAGTTTTTTGCCCAACGATTTTTTGACTGACCCACACAGCTTCAACGTGTCGATACCATCAAATATCACGCTGCTATGTAGCGACCCGCTGCTCGAATTGCAGTCCAACGCAATGTCGACGCTGGCTAACACGCAAATTCCGGGAACTAATACGTGGTTAAGCATTATTGATTGGCTGCGCGATTTCTTGGCAGCGGCCAACGGCCAATACGATACGATCTTTGTTGATCTAAATCCCAGCTTTTCTATCTACACGCAAATTGCTTTGGCTGCTGCTGACTTCCTCATTTTGCCAATAATGGCAGATGACTCTTCTCGGCGCGCAATTCAGAACGCGTTTTCTCTGGTTTATGGCTTGCGGTTGCCGTCTCCGATTTACGCTCAACACGCATTCGCTACAAAATTGCACGCAGCAAACCGCCCACTTCCGAAAGTTCACCTCATTGCGAAAAATCGTATCACCCAGTACATGGGGCCTGCATCAGCCTATGCGGCGGTTTTGGACGCAATTGAGGAAGACGTCGCCAGCTTGATGAAATCAAACCCTGCATTCTTCTCGTTCAAAAAAACATCCGACGGATTTGTCGAAATTCGAGATTTTCAAACGACCGGGGTTGTCGCATACGCAAGGGGTTGTCCTTTCTACGATCTCCACTCCGGTTATCTGAATGTTGTCGATCAGCGCGTCCGAGTGAACGAATCACAGCGCATCCTTTGCGTTGACGCAATAGACTCGGTTGTCAGCAAGATCTAATGCCCCTCACCCGCCGCCTGCGCTACGCTTAGGCGGGCGACCTCTCCCCGCAAGCGGGGAGAGGTGAAAGGAAGGGGATTACTCCGCCGCGCTTCTTCCCGCCCCCGCGCCGAACCGGCGCCCGATATAGTCGATCACCATCGCCTTGAACTCGGCGGCGATGTTGGGGCCGCGCAGCGTCGCCGCCTTCCTGCCGTCGATGAAGACCGGCGCTGACGGCGCCTCGCCGGTGCCGGGCAGCGAGATGCCGATGTCAGCGTGCTTGCTCTCGCCGGGGCCGTTGACGATGCAGCCCATGACCGCGACATTGAGCGTCTCCACGCCCGGATAGCGCGTCTTCCAGTCCGGCATCTCGTCGCGGATGAAGCTCTGGATGTCGCGCGCCAGTTCCTGGAA
>WBUW01000249.1 GCA_008933495.1 Pseudorhodoplanes sp. | reverse complement strand
AGGTTCGAGAGCGCCTTCATGCCGCCGGCCGCGTAGGCCGCCGCCGCGCGCAGCAATTCCGCAAGTTCATGGGCCGCTCCCGGCGCAAAACGGCAATAGGCGCCATGCGAAAGACGCGCGATCTCGCGGAAGGCACGCCCGGCGATGGCGTCGTCGCCTTCCTGGAACATGAAAACCGGTATGCCGAGCAGACCGAGCTCGCCGGCCGGCGCGCACAAGTCGTCGATCGCCTCCTCCATCGCATCGCCGACATAGACGAGCGCGTGAACTTTGGCGCGCTGGGTTTCGTTGCGCGCATGCGCGAGCACGCGCCCAATCTGGGTATGGCCGCCCCGGCAGTCGATTGTCTCCATCAGTCCCGACAGGCGCGCCGGGTCGGAGACCCAGGCCGACGCACGGCACTCCCGCAGGCCGCGAAAATAGACGAGCTGGACGTCGAGCCCGCCGATTGCCGCGGCTTCCTGGAACATGTCGGCCTGCAGGCGGCAGGCGCTATCCCAGGTCGGCTGCCGGCTCATGGTGGCATCAAGCGCAAAGATCAGCCGGCCGCGCTGCCCCGCCGCCACCGGCGGTGCCAGCGTCTGCACCCTGGACAGGAATTCGTCGATTTCGCGCCGTGACGAGGCGGCCGCCGGCGGCTTCGCGGCGGGGGCCGGTCGGTCGGAGCGATCTTTGGTCATGGACGGCCCAGATGAAATCCGCGACGAACCGGCGGTTGCCGGCCGTCAATAGATCATCATCATGGCAAAAGCGCGCAATGGCTGCGACCCGCGGTCACAGCCCATCGAGAACGTCGTGCAGCTCGATCGGGCGGTCGATGGCGGCGAACCATTCCGAACGGGCGGCGGCGCGCCGGCGGCCCCTCTCGTCGATCGGCAGCCGCAGGGCGGCGAGCAGGTTCTGCACCTCCTGCCGCGCCGTTACGTGCGAGACGTTGGGCCGGGTGCCCAGTGTCGATTCGTCGATGTCGTCGAGCGCGGTCAGGCCGCGGGGGAAGAACTCGCGGTAAATGACGCGCTCGGCAAAACCCTCGGCGCACCGGAAGCCGAGCTGAAGCCCGAGATCCTTCAATCCCTCCGCCAGCAACCGCTTGCTGCGGGAGCCGAGCGGCGAAAGGCGGTTTCGCACGACGATCCAGTCGGTGGCTTCGTGGTCGACGCGGCGGCGATGCCGGCGCGCTTCCCGCACCATTTCCGCATAATGGCTCGTGCCGGTCAGCGCGTAATTGGCGGGATCGACCGTTCCGAGCACGTCGAAGTCGACGAAACTGTCGTTAAGCGGCGTGATCAGCGTGTCGGCCATCGCATGGGCCAGCCGCATCAGATAGCTGTCGGTCCCCGGCGTATCGACGACGACGAAATCGTGGGTATGCTCGATGCCGGAAATCGTTTCGGCAAAGGCCGCGAACTCCGCATGCTCGTTCTCGTCGGCGCGAACGCTTTCGTGCCGCTCGACGCAGAAATTGTCCGGAATTTCGAGATCGAGCCGATTGCGCGCCGACCAGATACGGCGGTTCCCGATATAGTGGGTCAGGCTCTTCTGCCGGGAATCGAGATCGATGGTTGCCACGCGCTGGCCGCTTTTCATCAACGCGATGGCGACATGGACGGCCGTGGTGGATTTCCCCGAGCCGCCCTTCTCGTTGCCGACGACGACAACGTAGGCGGACTTGCGCGGCTCTAAACTCGCCTGCACCAACATGATGAAGCGTCCCCTGCCGAAGCCAAGCTTAATTTCGGCTGTGCACCGGTCAAGCCATTGCGGCGACGGCGGACATTCATCATTAACCGCGTGGCGCCTCGGCAACGGGTTTGATATAGGGGCGGCGCCGTTGTTTTGAGCCCTGATGCCGGGGGAATGGTCATGGCTCGACGTCCGTCCGTCGCGCGAAGCGTTGCTGCATTAAGGAAGTCGGTCGCCGGGTACCGAAAGCGGGGTGCCGCCGTCGCCCTCGTGCCGACCATGGGGGCGCTCCATGACGGGCATTTGTCACTGGTGCGCGCCGCCAAGAAAAAGGCGGAACGCGTGGTCGTTTCGATCTTCGTCAATCCGGCACAGTTTTCGCCGACCGAGGATTTTTCGACCTATCCGCGCACCTGGGCGGCCGATATCGCGGCACTCGCGGCCCTTGGCGTCGACCTGATCTGGGCGCCCTCCACCGCGGTCATGTATCCGGAGGGATTTTCGACACGCCTCGATCCGGCCGGACCGGCCAAAGCGGGACTGGAGGACCGGTTCCGCCCGCATTTTTTCGGCGGCGTGGCGACCGTCGTGAGCAAGCTTTTCATCCAGGTCACGCCCGACATCGCCGTGTTCGGACAAAAGGACTATCAGCAGCTCATGGTCGTGACCCGCATGGCGCGCGACCTCGACCTGCCGCTGAAGGTGGTCGGTATACCGACCGTGCGCGAGCAGGACGGACTCGCCATGTCGTCGCGCAACGTTTACCTCTCGCCGCCGGAACGCGCGGCCGCTCCCACCCTCTACCGCGCGCTCAAGGCGTGTGCCGCAAATCTCAAGGCCGGCCAGCCGCTCGAGAACGCGCGCGCCGATGGCCGGCGCATGGTGGAAGGGGCCGGCTTTGCCGTCGACTATTTCGAAGCCCGTCACGCCGAAAGCCTGGCGCCGGTCGCCTCGATCGCCGACCGACCGATACGTCTCCTGGTGGCGGCAAGAATCGGCCGCACGCGGCTGATCGACAATATCGCGGTCTGACCGGCGGCCCGCGGCGGCCGCGATCAAAGCAATCCGAGTTCGCGCAATTCGCGCCGCATCGGCTCGGGCATCGCCGCCAGTCCCGGCGCGGCGCGGTCAAGGTCGCGCGGAGCGTCCTTGTCGGCAAGGTATCGCCACCCCTGAAAGGCGCGAAACGGGCGCGGCGCGACCGCAACGCATTTCGGATCAAGCACGAGATGGCAACGTCCGATTCCGTCGTTATCGACGAACGGCCGGATATCGAGCAAACGCTCGCGGCACATGATCTGGCCGCGGATCACCCAATAGATTGAGCCGCCGTCGAGCAATTCGTCGATCCGCTTCGGGACCATGCGCGTGGTGTGGATGCGCTCGGGCTTCTGGCCCTTCTTCTTGCGCTCCTTCATTTTCGCGCGGATCCATTTCTGGAGTTCCTCGACGGACTCCGTCCCCACACTGAGCTTGAGCAGGTGCAGGGGCATTGGCTCAGCCTTCGTCCGCGTCCGCGCCCTTGAGCACGATCAGCCGTGCGCCGTCGGCGACCTGCGCGCCGGGGCTCGCGGCGATATCGGTGACGATCCCGGAAATCGGCGCGGTCAGAGCGTGTTCCATCTTCATCGCTTCGAGTATCGCCAGCCGCTGGCCCTTGGCGACGCTCGCGCCCTTCTCGACCAGGATGGCAAGCACCTTTCCGTGCATCGGCGCGCACACCACGCCGTCGCCGTCCTGGTGCTCGACATCGATCGCCTCGAAATCGGTCAGCGCGACCGTCGTCTGCCGGCCGTTGCGCAGGACATGGACGCCCGCGCCACCGGCAACGAGCTTGGCCTGCGGGTCGGGCGCCACCCCGTCGACCAAAACCTGCGCGCGCTCGCCGTCATAGACAACCGTCGCCAGAGCGCGTTTTCCGTCGATCGTGAATGGCACGCCGACCTGACGTTTTCCGGAGACCTGAAAGCCGTCGCTGGCATCCCAGGGCGACGCCGGCTCGCCGATCTTGCGCCGTTGCGCCAGACGCACGCTCTCGCGCGCCAGAATATGGGCGATCCCGGCGGCGGCGGCGCCCTTGTCGATCTCTTGCGGCACCCCGCCGAGGGCAGCAAGATTGCGATCGATGAAGCCGGTGTCAAAATTGCCGGCGCGGAAGTCCCAGGCCCGGCACAGGTTCGAAAGGAATGCGAGATTGGTTCGCGGGCCGGCGACGATCGTCCGCTCAAGCGCGTCGGCCAGCCGGTCGAGCGCCTTTTCGCGCGTGGTCGCATGGGCGATGAGCTTGGCGATCATCGGATCGTAGAAAGGCAGCACCTCGCCGCCGACATCAACGCCGGCGTCGACGCGAACCCCCTCGCGATCGGGAAAGGAAATCTCCGCCAGCCGCCCGGTCGAGGGCAGAAAGCCGCGCTCGGGGTCTTCGGCATAAAGCCTCGCCTCCACGGCATGGCCGTTGAGCGCGACCTGGTCCTGGTGAAGGGCCAGCGGTTCGCCCGTCGCCACCCGAAATTGCCACTCGACGAGGTCGAGGCCGGTGACGGCCTCCGTGACCGGGTGCTCGACCTGCAGACGCGTGTTCATTTCCATGAACCAGAACGCATCGGCTTTCAGGCCGTCGGCGCCATCGGCGATGAATTCCACGGTCCCGGCGCCGCAATAGCCGACAGCGCGCGCGACGGCGACGGCCGCTTCACCCATCCTGGCGCGCATCGGCGGTGTCATGCCCGGGGCCGGCGCTTCCTCGATCACTTTCTGGTGGCGGCGCTGCAGCGAGCAGTCGCGCTCGTTGAGGTGAATGACATTGCCGTGGCGGTCGGCGAACACCTGGATTTCGATATGGCGCGGCGAGGTAATGTATTTTTCGATCAGCACGCGGTCGTCGCCGAAGGCGGAGGCGGCTTCGCGCATGGCGCCTTCGAGCGCAACATCGAAATCCGCATGACGGTCGACCCGCCGCATGCCCTTGCCGCCGCCGCCGGCGACCGCCTTGATCAGCACCGGGTAGCCGATCTCGTAGGCCTTTCGTTTGAGCAGCTTCGGATCCTGATTGTCGCCGTGGTAGCCGAGGACGACCGGAACGCCGGCCTGCTCCATCAGCGCCTTGGCGCGGTCCTTCAGGCCCACCGCGCGGATCGCCGCCGCCGGCGGCCCCACGAAAACGATGCCGGCTTTCTCGCACACCTCGGCAAAATCCGGCTTTTCGGAGAGAAATCCATAGCCGGGATGGATGCATTCGGCGCCGCTCTTGCGCGCCGCCTCGATCAGCGCCTCGGCGACGAGGTAGCTTTCGCGGGCCGGGGCCGGTCCGATGCGGTGCGCTTCGTCGCATACGCGCACGTGAAGCGCGTTCGCGTCGGCATCCGAATAGACCGCAATCGTTCGCAGACCGAGGCGCTTTGCGGTGCGCGCGATCCGGCAGGCGATTTCTCCCCGATTGGCGATGAGGACGGACGTGAACATGTGCGCGCGGATTGTAACGCGCGATATCGCGATTTCCATCCTTGCGGCAACACTATCC
>WBUW01000248.1 GCA_008933495.1 Pseudorhodoplanes sp. | reverse complement strand
CCAAAACGCAACGCCGAGCGGCTAACAATGAGGCGCCGGCTTTCGGCAAAGGCCGGTTTTCGGAAGACGCCGCAAGAGACGCAACAAGAGACGCCGCAAGAGACACTGCAAGAGACGCCGCATGACTGTCGCCCTCACCGATGCAATCCGGCTGCTGCTGTTTCCGGCGATGATGGCGTTCGCGGCCTCGAGCGATCTGTTCACGATGACGATCTCGAACCGCGTCGCGCTCGCGCTGATCGTCGGTTTTGCCATCATGGCGGCGGCGACGGGCATGGACATCAACGCCGTCCTCTCCCATGCCGGCGCGGCCGCCGTCGTCTTGGTCTTCGCGTTCACCTTTTTCGCGCGCGGCTGGATCGGCGGCGGCGACGCCAAGCTGGCGGCCGCCACCGCGCTCTGGCTCGGCTTCGATCATCTCGTGACCTACCTGCTCTATGCGTCGCTGCTGGGCGGGCTGCTCACGCTCGTCATCCTGCGCTTCCGCCTGGCGCCGTTGCCGTCGCCGCTCGCCGGGCAGGACTGGGCGCAGCGTCTGCACCGCATGGACAGCGGCATCCCCTACGGGATCGCGCTCGCCGCCGCGGCGTTGCTCGTCTATCCCGAGACGCCCTGGATGCAGGCGTTCGGCAAGTAACGCATTACGCAAATCTTAACGGACCTTCGCGTGCCGGCGCGCCACCTGCGCATTCAATCCAAAATTAACTCAGGTTGGATACCGCTCATTAACCACGAATTGACCTTTGGGTGGTGAAATCCATCCGAGACAGCACGTACCGGCTGTCAGTTCAGTTGCGGAAAGTGAGCGTGATGAAAGCTGCGCGTTTAGTCGTGCTGGGAGTTGCGATTGCCGCCGGCGGTCTTGCCGCGCTGCTCGCCAGCGGATCCGATGAAACGGCTCCGCCGCCTCCCGTTGCCAAATTCGACACCATCGACGTGCTCATCGCCGACAAGGAAATCGGCGTCGGCTCCGCTTTGGCCGCCGACGACATGCGCTGGCAGGCCTGGCCGACCGCCGCCGCCGGCCCCAGCTTCATCCGCAAGGGCGACCGGCCGAACGCCATCGAGGATCTCAAGGGCTCGCTCGTGCGCGGCTCGTTCACGACCGGCGAACCGATCCAGGAAGCGCGCCTGATCAAGGCCAGCGGCGCCGGCTACATGGCGGCGATCCTGCCGTCCGGCATGCGCGCGATCTCGACCGAAATCTCGCCGGAGACCGGCGCCGGCGGCTTCATTCTTCCCAATGACCGCGTCGACGTCATCCTCTCGCGCCGCGACAAGGAAGCCGAAAAGAGCGCCGGCACCGAGGTCTATACCTCGGAGACCATCCTGCACAACGTGCGCGTCCTCGCCATCGACCAGACGGTGGAGGACAAGAACGGGCAGAAGGTCGTGGTCGGCAAGACCGCGACCCTCGAACTGGCCTCGCGCCAGGCCGAGACGCTCGCGCTGGCGCGCCAGCTCGGCACGATTTCGCTCGCGCTGCGCTCGATCGTCGATGCCGGCGCAAAGACCGAATCCAGGGACGACGACGGGGAGACCCGCCGCGGCGGCGTCAACATGGTGCGCTTCGGCATCTCCACGACGACGACCAAGTAACGACCAGGGAACGACCGGGCAGCGCCGCCGCCGGGGCGGCGCAAGCGTAGGACTGAAAGGACATGGCCATGGCGCGACAGATCCCGATACGCACCGTGACGCTTGCGGCGCTGGTTGCCATCAGCGGGCTCGCGCCGGGCAGCCGCACCGACGCCGCCGATTCCCGCCGGCCGGCGCCCGAGGCCGGCGCGCCGGTGATCCGGGTTGCCGGCAGCGAGGAAAGCTCGCGCTTCATTCCGCTCGGTATCGGCAAGTCGGTGGTGCTCGATCTGCCGCGCGACATCAAGGACGTGCTGGTCGCCGATCCGGCGACCGCCAACGCCGTCGTGCGCTCCTCGCGCCGCGCCTACATCATCGGCATCAAGGTCGGGCAGACCAATGTCTTTTTCTTCGACGCCGAGGGCCGCCAGATCGCCGGCTTCGATATCGCGGTCAAGCGCGACCTCAACGGCGTCCGCGCCGCGCTCAAGCAGACACTGCCGCACGCCGACATCCGCATCGAAGGCGTCGGCGACGGCGTGGTCCTGACCGGCACCGCCGCCTCCAGCGCGGAAGCCCAGCAGGCCTACGATCTCGCCACCCGGCTGGTCGGCGACGGCGCCAAGGTGGTCAACAGCATCGCCGTGCGCGGCCGCGACCAGGTCATGATCAAGGTCACCGTCGCGGAAGTGCAGCGCGACGTGATCAAGCAGCTCGGCATCGATCTGAGCGGCTCGTTCAATTCCGGCACCGCGGTCGTCAACTTCAACACCAACAACCCGTTCTCGGCCTATGGACAGACGCTCAGCAATTCGAGCGCGGCGGCGACGCTCGGCAATGTCACCGCCACCCTGCGCGCGATGGAGCGCGCCGGCGTCGTGCGCACGCTCGCCGAGCCGAACGTTACCGTCATTTCCGGTGAAACCGGCCTGTTCGTTGCCGGCGGCGAATTCCCGGTGCCCAACGGCCTGTCCTGCGACACGACGCGCTCGCCGCCGGTCTGCCAGCAGCAGATCGACTTCAAGAAATTCGGCGTCAGCCTCTCCTTCACGCCGGTCGTGCTCAGCGAGGGTCGCATCAGCCTGAAGGTCAATACCGAAGTGTCCGACCTGTCGAGCGAGAACGCGATCACGCTCGGCGTGCCCGGCACCAACCAGACGCTGACGGTGCCCTCGATCCGCGCCCGCCGGGCCGAGACGGTCATCGAGCTTCCGTCCGGCGGCTCGCTCGCCATGGCCGGCATGATCCAGGAACAGACCAAGCAGCAGATCAACGGCTTCCCCGGCCTGCAGCAATTGCCGATCCTGGGCGCGCTGTTCCGCAGCCGCGACTACATCAACAAGCAGACCGAGCTGATGATCATGGCCACGCCCTATGTCGTGCGCTCGGTGGCGCAGAAGGATCTGTCGCGGCCCGACGACGGCTTCGCCGACGCCTACGATCCCTCGACCGTCCTGCTCGGGCGCCTGAACCGCATCTACGGCATCGCCGGCAAGGTCGATCCGCGTCAGTTCTATCGCGGCAATGTGGGCTTCATTCTCGATTGAGCGCGCACGCAACAGGAAAGCAACGACCATGACCATGCACACTCCGCCGCTGCGCCTGCTGCTGGTTGCCGCCCTCGCAACGATGCTGTCGGGCTGCTACGTGCCGAAGGAGACCGTCAGCATTCCGAGCGACTACCGCAAGCGCCACCCGATTGCGCTGAAGGAAGGCGAGCGGACCGTCGCGATTTTCATCGGCAACAGCCGCGGCGGGCTGACCCCTGTCCAGCGCGCGGAAGTCATGTCGTTTGCGCAGACCTGGCGGCGCGAAAGCACCGGCGGCGTCATTGTCGATCTTCCCGCAGGCAGCCCGAACGAGGTGGCCGCCGCCGATTCGCTGCGCGAGATCCGCTCGATCCTGGCGGCCTCGGGCATTCCACCGAAAGCGGTTGCGGTGCGACCCTATCAGGTCGGCGCCGACAAGCTCGCCGCGATCAGGCTCAATTATTCCAGGATCACCGCGCAGGTCGGCCCGTGCGGATTGTGGCCGGAGGACCTCGGCCCCTCCAACACGCCGGCCTATCAGGACAACCGTCCCTACTGGAATTTCGGCTGCGCCAACCAGCGCAACCTGGCGGCCATGGTCGCGAACCCGGCCGACCTCGTGCAGCCGCGCGGCGAGACAGCGGCCTACGCGCCGCGCCGCACGACGGTGCTTGACAAGTATCGCAAGGGCGAAAGCACGCCGAGCACCTTCGCCAACGACGACAAGGGCAAGCTGAGCGACATCGGAAAATGATGAGATCCGCGCTGCAACAGACCGAAATCGAGAGCGCGCCGGCCGACCTGCCGGCGCGCGACGAACACATCGCGCCGGCGCCGCGCGTGTCGATCCAGGCGTTCTGCGACACCGTCGAAACCGCTGCCGCCATCCAGGCCGCCGGCGAAGACCGCCGCCTTGCCAAGGCGCACCTGAAAATCCAGATGGGCGGTCTCACCGCGGCGCAGGAAGCCTATCGGGCGGCGCCGACCCCGAACGTGATCATTCTCGAATTCGAGCTGCGTCCGGCCGACATCCTGGCCGGCCTCGATTCGCTTGCCGAGGTGTGCGATGCCGGCACGCGCGTGATCGTGATCGGACGCCACAACGACGTCATCCTGTACCGCGAGCTGGTGCGGCGCGGGGTCAGCGATTACCTGATTTCACCGGTCGGCACGCTCGACGTCGTGCGCTCGGTGTGCGGGCTGTTTTCGGCGCCCGATGCCAAGCCGGTCGGCCGCGTCATCGCCGTCGCCGGCGCCAAGGGCGGCGTCGGCGCCTCGACCGTCGCGCACAATCTGGCCTGGGCCATCTCGCACGACCTCAGCCTCGATTCGGTCGTGACCGATCTCGATCTTCCGTTCGGAACCGCCGGCCTCGATTTCAACCAGGATCCGCCGCAGGGCGTCGCCGACGCCGTGTTCTCGCCCGAGCGCATCGACACCGCCTTCGTCGATCGCCTGCTCTCGAAATGCTCGGAAAACCTGAGCCTGCTCGCGGCGCCCGCGACGCTGGAGCGGGTCTATGATTTCGGCGAGGACGCCTTCGATGCGATTTTCGATTCGCTGCGCGTGACCGTTCCCTGCATCGTGCTCGACCTGCCGCATCTGTGGAGCGGCTGGACGCGACGCACGCTGATGAGCGCCGACGACATCCTGATCGTCGCGGCGCCCGATCTCGCCAATCTGCGCAACGCCAAGAGCATGATCGACATCCTCAAGGCCGGCCGCTCGAACGATCATCGTCCCTTCTACCTGCTCAATCAGGTCGGCGTTCCCAAGCGGCCGGAAATCAAGGCCTCCGACTTCGCCAAGGCGCTCGACGACGATCCGGTCGCGGCGATTCCGTTCGATCCGCAATTGTTCGGGACCGCCGCGAACAACGGCCAGATGGTGGCCGAAGTGTCGGCCAAACATCCGACCGCCGAACTGTTCCAGCAGATCGGCCAGCTCGTGACCGGGCGCGCGGAAGTGAAGAAATCCAGGGGCAGCCTGCTGACGCCGCTTTTGAAGAAGCTTCGGTTGCAGTCCTGAGCCGCGGAGTGGTGAATCGTGTTCGGTAAGCGTTCCCTCCAGGTCTCCGACCAGCAGCTTGCGCCCGCCCCGACC
>WBUW01000247.1 GCA_008933495.1 Pseudorhodoplanes sp. | reverse complement strand
TTCGACGTCCGGTCATCCCGGGCCGGCGGTCGATTTCGCGATCCTGTCGGTGCATCTGGCCGGCGCCTCTTCGATCCTGAGCTCGATCAATTTCATCACCACCATCTTCAACATGCGCGCGCCGGGCATGACGCTGCACAAGATGCCGCTGTTCGTGTGGTCGATCTTGGTGACCGTGTTCCTGCTGCTGCTGGCGCTGCCGGTGCTCGCCGGCGCGATCACGATGCTGCTCACCGACCGCAATTTCGGCACCACCTTCTTCGCGGCCGACGGCGGCGGCGACCCGATCCTGTTCCAGCATCTGTTCTGGTTCTTCGGGCATCCGGAAGTCTATATCCTGATCCTGCCGGGCTTCGGCATCGTCAGCCAGATCGTGGCGACCTTCTCGCGCAAGCCGGTGTTCGGCTATCTCGGCATGGCGTATGCCATGGTCGCGATCGGCGGCATCGGCTTTATCGTCTGGGCGCACCACATGTACACGGTCGGCATGTCGACCGCCGCTCAGGCCTATTTCGTGGCGGCGACCATGGTGATCGCGGTGCCGACCGGCGTGAAGATTTTCTCCTGGATCGCCACCATGTGGGGCGGCTCGATCGCGTTCCGCACGCCCATGCTGTGGGCGATCGGCCTGATCTTCCTGTTCACCATCGGCGGCGTGACCGGCGTGGTGCTGGCCAATGCCGGCGTCGATCGCGCGCTGCACGACACCTATTACGTCGTCGCGCACTTCCACTATGTGCTGTCGCTCGGGGCGGTGTTTGCGATCTTCGCGGGCTGGTATTACTGGTTCCCGAAAATCACCGGCTACATGTATTCCGAGTTTTGGGGCAAGCTGCACTTCTGGCTGACCTTCACCGGGGTCAACATCGTCTTCTTCCCGCAGCACTTTCTCGGGCTTGCCGGCATGCCGCGCCGCATCGCCGACTATCCGGATGCCTATGCCGGCTGGAACTACGTCTCCTCGCTCGGCTCCTACCTGTCGGCCGCCGGCATGGTCGTGTTCCTGGTCGGCATGGCGCTGGCCTTCCAGCGCAAGGAGAAGGCCGCCAGCAATCCCTGGGGCGCCGGCGCCACCACGCTGGAATGGACGCTGTCTTCGCCGCCGCCATTCCACCAGTTCGAAGTGCTGCCGCGCATCAAGTAAGCCCGCGAGCGCGGAGCTTCATCCGCGATTGCGGTAACGGAGAACGACGGAATGCCTGTGGCAAGTGACAACGTGCGGATTGAGCCGAGCGTCGCCGGTGTCGGCGATTATTTCGCCCTGCTCAAGCCGCGCGTGATGTCGCTGGTCGTGTTCACGGCCCTCGTCGGGCTCGTGATCGCGCCGGGCCATGTGCATCCGATCATCGGCTTCACCGCCCTGTTGTGCATCGCCACCGGTGCCGGCGCCGCCGGCGCCCTGAACATGTGGTACGACGCCGACGTCGATGCACTGATGAGCCGCACCGCCGAGCGGCCCATCCCGCAGGGGCGCGTGACCGCCGGCGAGGCGTTCGGCTTCGGCATGACGCTTGCCGGTTTTTCCGTGGTGGTGATGGGCGTGCTGGTGAACTGGCTGTCCGCCGGACTGCTCGCCTTCACCATCGTGTTCTATGCGCTGGTCTACACGGTCTGGCTCAAGCGCTCGACGCCGCAGAACATCGTGATCGGCGGCGCCGCCGGCGCCTTCCCGCCGATGATCGGCTGGGCGGCCGCCACCGGCGCCATCGGCATCGAATCGATCCTGCTGTTTCTGATCATCTTCTTCTGGACGCCGCCGCATTTCTGGGCACTGTCGCTGGTGCGCGCCGACGACTATGCGCGCGCCGGCGTGCCAATGCTGCCGGTGGTGGCCGGCGAGCGGGAGACCCGCCGCCAGATCGTGATCTATTCCCTCGTGCTGGCGCCGGTCGGGGCGTCGCCCTGGCTGTTCGGCTATGCCGGCCTGCTGTACGGGGTGACCGCCATCATCTTCGGGGCGCTGATGATCGCCTTCGCGCTGCGCCTGCGCGCGGCCGCCAAAGGCGAAGCGACCGCCACCGCCGCCCGGCAATTGTTCGCCTTCTCCGTGCTCCATCTTTTTCTGCTCTTCGCCGTGCTGCTCGTCGAGCAAGGCATCGGCCTGCCGCGCCTGACCTGGTGAAACGAACGATGGCGCCCAAACGAAAAACCAAGAAGGCTCCCGTGCGGGCCAGGCGCACGGCACGCGCGAGCGCCGCGCCCAGGGACGACGCCGGCATCGTGCTGACCGAGGAACAGCAGCGCGCGCGCCGCGCGCGCTCGATTGCGATCGCTTTGTCGCTCGCCGCGCTGGCCGTCCTCTTCTATATTGTCACGCTGGTGAAGGGACCCGGGGTCCTCGACCGGCCGCTGTGATCGCATGACGACCAAGACCAACCCGCACAGCCGCTCCACGACGCACCGCGATCTCGCGGTGGCGGTCGCATGCGGCGCCTTTGTCGGCCTGATGGTCGGGGCCTCCTATGCGGCGGTGCCGCTTTACGACTGGTTCTGCCGCGTCACCGGCTTCAACGGCACCACACGGGTTGCGGCGTCCGCGCCCGATCGTGTTCTCGACCGCACCGTGACCGTGCGCTTCGACGCCAATGTCGGAGCCGGCCTGCCTTGGCGGTTTGCGCCCGAGCGGAACACGCTGGAGGTGAAGCTCGGCGAGGTCGTCACGGTCGAATACATCGTGACCAATCTCGCCGCCCGCGCGACCCGCGGCATCGCCGCCTATAACGTCGCCCCGCTCAATTTCGGCGCCTATTTCCAGAAGATCAACTGCTTCTGCTTCACCGAGCAATCCATGGCGCCGGGCGAGACGCGCCGCATGCCGGTCGTGTTCTATGTCGATCCGGCCCTCGCCAACGATCCCGACGCGCAGGTGCGCGACACGATCACCCTGTCCTACACGTTTTACCCGCAGCGCGAGTCGCAGCATCCGCTCGCCGGCCGCGCGCAGGCGGGCAACGGGAGCTGAATGAACGGCGCACCCGCGGTGCCGTCACGAGGAATAACGGAGACGAAAGACATGGCCGACGCTCACAAGGTTCAACATGATTATCACCTGGTCGATCCGAGTCCGTGGCCGCTGATCGGCTCGATTTCGGCTTTGATCATGGCGATCGGCGCGATCGGCTGGATGCACAAGTCCTATGCCGCCGCCCCCCTCGTCTTCGCCGCGGGCGCGATCGGCGTCCTCTACACCATGATCGGATGGTGGCGCGACGTCATCAACGAAGCCGAGCACAAGGGCAATCACACGCGCGTCGTGCAGATTCATCACCGTTACGGGATGATCCTGTTCATCGCCTCGGAGGTGATGTTCTTCGTCGCCTGGTTCTGGGCCTATTTCAATACCGCGCTGTTCCCCGACGACATTCACCAGATCGCCCGCAACGAATTCATCGGCGGGGTGTGGCCGCCCAAGGGCATCGAAACGTTCGATCCCTGGCATCTGCCGCTGCTCAATACGCTGATCCTGCTCACCTCGGGCACGACCGTCACCTGGGCGCACCATGCGCTTCTGGAAGGCGACCGCAACGGCCTGAAGAACGGCCTGTGGCTGACCATCATCCTCGGCATCCTGTTCACCAGCATTCAGGCCTACGAGTACAGCCATGCCGCGTTCGCCTTCAAAGGCAACATCTATGGCGCGACCTTCTTCATGGCCACCGGCTTCCACGGCGCGCACGTGATCATCGGAACCATCTTCCTCACCGTCTGCCTCGCCCGCGCTTATGCCGGCCACTTCACGCCCACGCAGCATCTCGGCTTCGAGTTTGCGGCCTGGTACTGGCATTTCGTGGACGTGGTCTGGATTTTCCTGTTCGCCTGCATCTATGTCTGGGGCTATGGCGGACCGCTGGCCGGCGGCGGGGCGCACTGATCCCCTGTCCGGATCGAGACGAAAAAGGGCGGCGCGGGTCGCCCTTCTTTGTTGCGCCCAATCTTGTCGAGCGGGCGCGAGGCTCTTTTTCAACCCGCAGACGGGTATTAAATACAATACGCCAGATCACGGATCCGATCTGATCGAATGAGGTCGGGTCTCGATTCTTTGATTTTGCGCGATCGTGCGCCGAACCGGCTCCCGCTCCGGCGGATCGCGCGCCAAGGACAGAAGACCGCCATGACCGCTCGCCCCTCGCCGCTTGTCGCCGGCCTGACCTGCCGCTGTCCCAATTGCGGCGAAGGACCGCTCTATCAGGGCTTTCTCTCGCTCAAGCCGCGCTGCGAGCGCTGCGGCCTCGATTACCGGTTCGCCGATTCCGGCGACGGCCCGGCCGTCTTCGTGATCCTGCTCGCCGGCTTTGTCGTCGTCTTCGCGGCCCTGGTCGTGGAGGCGATCTACCAGCCGCCGTTCTGGCTGCACGCCGTTATCTGGGGACCGCTCATCCTAGCGGTCACCATCCTGCCGCTGCGGCCGCTCAAGGGCCTCATGATCGCGCTGCAGTTTCACCACAAGGCGCAGGAAGGCCGGCTCGACATCAAGGAACCCCGGTGAAAGCGCCGCGTTTCGGAACGCTGCTCGTCCCCACCATTGCCGCAGTCGCCGGCTTTGCGATTCTGGCCGGGCTTGGCGTCTGGCAGCTCCAGCGCAAAGCCTGGAAGGAAGACCTGATCGCAAAGCTCGAGCAGCGGCTTTCGGCTGCGGCCGCCGCGCTTCCGCCGCCGGCGGCCTGGGCCAATCTCGCGCAGGAGCAGGCGGAGTTCATGCGCGTGCGGCTGCACGCCGATTTCATCGGCGATGCGCGCCCGGCTTATGTCTTCACCGGCAGCACGCCATTTCGCGACGACATCAAATCGCCCGGCTATTTTGTGTTCCAGCCGGCCCGCCTGCCGGACGGCCGCGCCGTCGCCGTCAATCGCGGGTTCAGCCCGGACAAGAATGTCACGCCGGTAAATGGACCAGCCGACATTGTCGGCTATCTGCGCTGGCCGCAGCCGCCCAGCCTGTTCGTCTCTGATTATGATGCCGCATCCGACATCTGGTTCGTCGCCGATCAGCGCGCCATGGCGCGCGCGCTGCGCTGGGGCGAGGTCGCGCCATTCTATGTCGCCCAGCAAAGCCCGGTCCCGGCCAGCGGGGTGCCGCGGCCGGGCGCGCTCAGGGGCAATTTGCGCAACAATCACCTCGGCTATGCGCTGACCTGGTTCGGCCTGGCGGCGGCGCTGGCCGGTGTTTTCGGCGTCTGGGCCGCAGCTCAGCTCCGCCCGCGGGGGAAGTCCGCTTCCTTGTGAAAGGCCGGGGGAG
>WBUW01000246.1 GCA_008933495.1 Pseudorhodoplanes sp. | reverse complement strand
CGATCTTGCCTGGCCAGAGCGTTGATCATTTCGTCGATAAGCTTGACGGCGTCTTGCGGTTGCTTGGCTTCGATGTCTCGCCTGATATCATGAAGTGTGCGCAACCATTCAGGCTTAAACGCATTGATTTGAGCCTCTGTTGTCCAGCGAAATGTCGGTATGAAATGACGCAAATCCACCAGCTTCCATTGCAGCACCGCAAGCACAAGCGCAATAAAAACAAACCCGAGGGCGACAGCTGTCCAGTCTTCCGGCATGCAATAGGATTTCTTGGTTTTTTTCATCGAAGGATGCTTATGTTCTGCGATATTGACCACTTCGGCGTGCGATTGTTTCATTGATTCTCACTTTCGTTTAGCCACCGTAGAGTATGGTTTTATTGGCTCTCCATCCGGGGACGTTTATTATTATTCTATACTCTATTGATATTGTCCGCAGCGCCGAGACGATCTCAAAGGCGGGACATTGTCCTCGACCCAAACCCGCGTCTCACTGGTCTGCAAAATCTTGAGAAAATTTAACTTGTTCTCCGCCAAGCATTGTTGACCGCCACTCCGTCTTATTGCCGGCCGGCTACCGAAGGCATATCCTTACGAGAGATCGACGAGAACACAAAAACTAGGGGGCAAACTTTATAGTTCATGATATGAACATTTAAATTCTTCGTCAACCATTCAACCATTATTGACAGCCAGTTCGTCTTATTGCCGGCTACCGAAGGCATATCCCCGCGAGAGATCGACGAGAATTAAAAACTAAGTGACAAATCTTATAGTTCATGATATGAACATTTAAAAATCGAACGGGTTACGAAATCGAGCGCATGGCTAACAGTGCCCGGAATAGGGATAAAGATGGAGCTTTCGCCATTAAGGATGAAATCCTGCTCGGCGTCCTGACCGCCGTCGAGCACGATAAAAACGTTTCGCAACGGCACATCTCGACTGAACTCGGCGTGGCGCTAGGGCTTACCAATGCGTATTTGCGCCGATGCGTGCGCAAAGGGCTGATAAAGATCCAGCAGGTGCCTCGACGACGCTATGTTTATTACCTTACTCCGCGGGGCTTTATGGAAAAGACGCGGCTGACCGGACAATACCTTTCCGCGTCGTTCAATTTCTTCCGCCGCGCACGCGATGAGATGTCGGCGCTGCTGGCCGAGTGCGCTGCTAACGGTCATAGGCGTATCGCCTTTGCCGGAGTCTCCGATCTCGCCGAGGTTGGGCAGCTTTGCGCGTACGATCATCCAGTAAAGCTCGTGACCATCATCGACCCAGAACGGGCCGGATCGAAATTCTACGGCATCCCGGTCCACGCAACGCTCGGCGAATGCGGCGAGATCGATGTTGTCATCGTGACAAGCCTTACAGAATCGGGGGCAGTGTTCAAGGCGATGGAGCAGCAATTCGAGGGCGGGCGAGTGATAGTGCCGCGCCTGCTACAGCATTCGTTGGCCAGGAATGCCGCGTGTGTCGCAACCAGTCAGGCCGCAGAATGAAGAACTGGTACGTCGTCTACACGCAGCCGTGTCATGAAAGGGTTGCGCAGGAGAACCTCGAGCGGCAGCGTTTCGAGGTGTTCTGTCCGCTATATCGCAGGCGCCGCAGCCATGCGCGGCGCGTCGAAATGGTACCGGCGGCGCTATTCCCGCGTTATCTATTTGTCGCGTTCAACGCGGCCGATCCGCGATGGCGCGCGATCCGCTCTACGCGGGGCGTGGTCGATCTCGTGCGCAGCGGTCTGCATCCCACGCCGGTGCCGGACGCGGTGGTCGAAACCATCCGCGCGCACGAAGACGAGAGCGGTTATGTCGTGCTGACACGGCATATCGCGCTCGTGCGCGGCGACCGTATCCGCATCGACAGCGGCCCGTTTGCCGATTATGAGGCGATTTTCGAAGCGCAGCGGGATGAAGACAGGGTGATCGCGTTGCTTGCCCTGATGGGTCGTCAAGTTTTCGTCGAGGTGTCGGCTCGCGCGGTGATGCCGTGCATGGACGGGCCGCGACGTCCGGCACCGATGGAAGGAAAGAACGGGCGGCTCAAGGTCGCCATGGCCCGCGCCGCCAGGTGAAGCCACCGGCCGGAGCGGGAGAAGCGAGGCCCGTTTTGTTCATCCGCTGAACGCGGTGGACGCAACGGGTGAAGGATGCCGGGGCGCACTTTCGCCACCGGTCAACAACGAAAGACTGTGACGCGCTGCATTGTGTGCTTCGCCTGCGGGCGGGGCGCCGGATTTGAACGGGATCGTGCGGGGTGAGCGGCATTGCCGGATTCACCCGTCCTGCGGCAGCAATGGAGAATCCGCTGCCGCAATCGATGGCCAAGCCGGCCTCTTGCGGCTGGCCCGCGATCAAGGCGATGTTCAAGGCGCTGCAGAGCGACCGCGACAGCGGCGACTTCGCGGCCGAATGCTGGCAGGCTTTCCTGCAGGTTTGCCGCCAAACCGAATCCGATCCGCCCTATCACCTGCGCAGCATCGTCGAGGGCGCGAAGGCGGCAAGCGGCGGGAGCGCGCGTAGCGAGCTAGCGGGCGTCGACCATGGCTGCGGCGCAGGGTTGAACACGCTTTATCTGCACGCGCTCGGCTTCACCGGTATCCGCGGCGTCAACATCGTGCCGGACTGCCTGGCCTGGAATGCGTGGCTGCGCAGGCATGCCGGTTATCGCGACGACGTGTTCGCGCTCTATGACGGCAAGCGGCTGCCGTTCGACGATGCGTCGCAGGATTTGCTGTTCAGCCAGCAGGTCGTGGAGCATGTCGAGCCGGCGCTGCTCGATTCCTATTACAGCGAGGCCGGGCGCGTGCTGCGCGAAGGCGGCATCGCCGTGCACCAGGCGCCGCATCGGCTGACGCCCTACGACACCCACACGCGCACCTGGTTCCTGCACTGGCTTCCGCGCAAGTTGCAGCTCGCCGCCTACCGGGCGCTCGGGCGCAATGCGGAATGGGCGGAACGCGAATTGTTTCTGCGCGGGCCGGGCGTGCATCGCGGCCTGGTGCGGCGGCATATCGGTCAGCTGCGCGACATGGTGAAGGAGCGGCTCGGCGCGTTGAGCGACAGCGACGTGCGCAGCTATTACGACGGCCAGACCGGGCTGCGCATCCTGCTCGGGCGGATGGCGCGGCTGCCGCTCGCGGGCCCGCTCGTCGCGCAACTGGTGGCGCCCTGGCTGATGGCCGAGACAGTTGCGCGGCGCGCGAACGTTGCGCAGGCGGCGGCGAACGGCCGCCGCGTCGTCTTTCTTCTCTCCGACCAGCTGATCGATTTCGACAGTTATCTTCCGGCCGCGATGGCGCTGAAGCGCCTGCGGCCGGACTTCGATATCCGCTTCGTCACCTTCTCGGGCAAAAACCACGATTTCATTCTCGCCAACCCGACCCTGAAGAAGGGGCTCGATCGCTGCGGCGCGTTGCATGTCTTCGACCGCACCCGCAAGAACCGGATCGCCGGGCCGTGCAACCAGCCACGCGGCGATGCGCGCAAATCCGAGCGCCATGCTGGCCGGCCCGGCAGCACGGTGATCCACGGCCGGCAGTTCAGCGAATTTCCTTACGCGATACTCTATGTCGTCAACCGGCTGGTCGGCGGACGCGGCATCGTGCTGGTGCGCAGCCGGCAGCCGGACGAGGGCGTGAAGGTTAACATCATGCCGCGCTTCGAGTCGCTGATCTCCTCGTCGGAGGGCCATGTGTCGTGGCTGGAACGGCTGCTCGGCCGCGATCATGACGGCTTTTTCCACTATCACGATCGCCAGGATACCTACCTGAAGACGATGCAGCGCTGGGGCCGGGTCGATCTTGCGCGCGCCCATCGTATCGGGCTGCCCAACCTGCTGCCGGAGTGGCGCGCTTTGATTGACGAGGAAGTCGCGCAGGCGCGCGCCAGTCTTCGCGCGCAGGGCATGGATTCCGAAAACGTCTACGCGGTGTTTGCGCCGAAGTCGTTCTCCTCGAATTTCCTGCGCGTCGCCGATTCCGCCGAACGAAGCTTCATCCAGGCCGTCGAGACGCTGCGGGCGTTGCGGCCGCAGGCGAGCATTCTCGTGCGCCCACATCCCCGCGCCGTGAACGAGAAGTGGTTCAAGGAGGCGATGGCGGCGCTCGCCGCTCCGGCGGTGCAGCTCAGCTTCCTGCATCCGGAAGTGCTGTGCGCGCTGGCCAGCCGGATCGTCATTCCCAACACCACGACCACGATCTTCGTCTCGCCGGTCGGCCGCTTCATCGATTGCACCGACTATCATCAGAAGCATTACGACGAAGCCGGCGAGCGGTCGCAGTCGGACGGCTACAACACCGTGTTCGTCAATCCGGCCCGAGCGGATTTCCGCGAGCGTTTTGCCGAGGCGCTTGACGAAGGTCCCTGGCGGGACCCTTCGCTGTCGCGACAGCGCGATGAATTTCTGCTGCGCAATCCGCCGGCCATGGGGCGCCTGTTGGATTGCATCGAGGAACGGGCGGGATGAAACACGTCAATTGCTATCTCTGCGGATCGGACAAGGCCGAGGTGATCGACCTCCAGGATTTCGAAGACGAATACCTCGCCTATATCGATCCGGAGAAATATGCCGGCGTGACGCGCGCCTGGAAATCCTGCAGCGCGTGCGGGCTCGCCTATCACGATCCCCGGCTTGACGAGGACGACGTTACGGCGCTGTACACCGAGCGCTATCGCCGCCACAGCCTGCGGGAAACGATGACGCCGGACGAGTTTTTCGACCGAATCCTGTCGATCCCGAAAGAAGAATCGGAAAATTACGAGAAGGTCACCTGGCTGAAGCCGCGGGTGGCGCGCCATCTGGAGGCGCGCAAGAACCCGGCGATCCTCGACATCGGTTGCAGCGCCGGCATGCTGATCAAGATGTTCCGCGACGAGCATCCGGGATGGGGCGGCGCCGGGGTGGAGCCGACGGTGCGTTTCGCCGAGGTGGCGCAGCGCCGCGTCGGCGTGCCGGTGAAAGGCTGCGCCTACAGGAGCGGAATGTTCGGCCGCACCTTCGATCTGATCACCATGGTGCATGTGCTCGAGCACATCCTCGATCCGCTGACTTTTCTTGCCGAGGTGCGGCGCGATTTGTCGGATACCGGCCTTGTCTTCATCGAGGTGCCGGACGTGGCCGACTTTTCCTCGCTGCCGCCGAACCACGACCGCTTCATGAGCCCGCATATCCATTATTTCTCCGCCCGCACCATAGAGCGGCTGCTGCGCAAGGCCGGCTATTACGCGGTTGAATACGGGAC
>WBUW01000245.1 GCA_008933495.1 Pseudorhodoplanes sp. | reverse complement strand
CCGCAGCAGGTTCGCGACCGATTTCGACATCAGGTCGAACCCGGCGCTCTGGCCCTCGCGCGCGAACAATTGCCGGCGTGCGGTGTTCAGCTCGAACAGCAATTCGCGCTCGGCCGGATCGCGGATGTAGCTGCGGGCCCAGCCGGCCGCGACCTTGCGGACGCCGCGCTGCGCCTGCGCGATCTGATGCAGGCTGGTTGACGGGTAGGCGACGAGCGAGCCGGCCGCCATCGTCAAGGCGCGCATCGTTGCCGAGCTTATCGATCGCGCCGCCGCCCAATACGGGGTCGCCAGCAAGTCGCCGGAGCTTGAGCCCTATCTGGACGGTCTCGGCTTTGCCATCGCCGCGCGCAAAGAGGCCGATGCGGCCCTGGCGTGGATTCGCCGCCGGAACATGAAGGCCGGGGAATCGTTATCAAACGCGCTGAAAATCGCCGCAAAGGCCTATCCGGGCGCAGGGCGGCCGAAATCTCCGGCGGCCGACGCGACAAAATTCCTGGCCGCGGCATCCGCGGCCAAGCTCGCCGTCTCCAGCGCGTATTAGGCGACCGGCGATACATGCAACAAGTGTTCAATTTCCGTCCGCTATCTTAAATTTTATTGCACCAAATCCCCGGCTGGCGCATCAAAATGCGACGCGGCCTCGTTACACGGCCAAGTGCTTGCGGGCCTCGGGTGTCGAACGCGCTTCCTCCTAATTTCGACTGGATTTCGCCTTTACGCCGGGTAAGGTTGCGCCAACCGCATGGCTGATCGCCGCGCGGAGAATGGCGCGCGTCCGCGCGCCTTCAAGCCAACCCCCACTGGGAGGGATCGTTTATGAAGCGTCGTAAATTCCTGCAGGCGGCCGGCGCCGGCCTTGCCGCCACGGCAATCGCGAAACCCGCAATTGCGCAATCCATGCCGGAGCTCAAGTGGCGTCTGACCTCGAGCTTTCCGAAGTCGCTCGATACAATTTTCGGCGCGTCCGAGGCCTTCGCCAAGGCGGTCGCCGAAGCCACCGACAACAAGTTCCAGATCCAGGTCTTCGCGGGCGGCGAAATCGTTCCGGGCCTGCAGGCGGCCGACGCCGTGAGCAATGGCACGGTCGAAATGTGCCACACCGCATCCTACTATTATTTCGGCAAGGAGCCGACCTTTGCGTTCGGTACCGCCGTGCCGTTCGGGCTCAACAGCCGCCAGCAGAATGCCTGGCAGTTCCATCACGGCGGCATGGACTTGCTGAACGAGTTCTACAAGAAGTTCAAGCTTCACGGCATTCCGGCCGGTAACACCGGCTGCCAGATGGGTGGTTGGTACCGCAAGGAGATCAAGACGCCTGATGATCTTAAAGGCCTGAAGATGCGCATCGGTGGCTTCGCCGGTCGCGTCATGGCCAAGCTCGGCGTCGTGCCGCAGCAGATTGCCGGTGGCGACATCTACCCGTCGCTGGAAAAAGGCACGCTCGACGCAGCCGAGTGGGTGGGGCCGTACGACGACGAGAAGCTCGGCTTCCAGAAAGTCGCGCAGTACTATTATTACCCGGGTTGGTGGGAAGGCGGCGCCATGCTGCACAACTTCATCAATCTGGATAAGTGGAACGCGCTTCCCAAGGGCTACCAGTCGCTCATTCGCACGGCCTCCGAAATGGTCAATACCTGGATGCAGGCGAAGTATGACGCCGGCAATCCGGCAGCGCTGAAGCGGCTGGTCGCGGGCGGGGCGCAGTTGCGTCCGTTCTCGCAACAGGTTCTCGACGCCTGTTATTCGGCCGCGGTTGAGGTCTACAAGGAGACGTCGGCGGCCAGCCAGGACTTCAAGAAGGTGCATGACAATCTCATGGCCTTCCGCAACGACGAATATCTGTGGTGGCAGGTGGCCGAATACACCTACGACACCTATCTGATCCGCGCCCGCTCGCGCACCTGAGCGCCGCGGCATCACAGCATTACGATCCCCGGGGGCTTCGGCCCCCGGGTTTTTTATTGCCCGGCCGACGGAGCGCGCGCGACTCCCGCCAGCTGACTGGTCCAGCCGGGAATAGCGAGCCAATTATTGCTTACTGGATTTTCGGTGGCTGGTCGAATTGCGGCGGCGGCGGCAATTCCGGCGGCGCGATATCGATCTGGATGGTCTGGGGATCGACGGTCGTGCCCGTTCCCTTGTAGTGCATCACCATGCCCGGGAACAGGATCACCAGGCCGACCATGATGCACTGAATGACGACGAACGGCACGGCGCCCCAATAAATCTGCCCGGTCGTAATCGGATCCATGCGTTTGCCGCTGAGGCGATCGATGTAGGACTCTTTGGGCGCGACCGAGCGAAGATAGAAGAGCGCAAAACCGAACGGCGGATGCATGAACGAGGTCTGCATGTTCACGCCGAGGATGATCCCGAACCAGATCAGGTCGATGCCGAGCCGCTCCGCCGGCGGGCCGAGCAGCGGGATCACGATGAATGCGATTTCGAAGAAGTCGAGGAAGAACGCCAGCAGGAACACGAATATGTTTACAAAGACCAGGAAACCGGCCTGTCCGCCGGGCAGGCTGACCAGCATTTCCTCGACCCAGCGGTGGCCGTCCACGCCATAGAAAGTGAGCGAAAACACCCGCGCGCCGACCAGGATGAAGACCACGAACGCCGACAATTTCGCAGTCGATTCGGCGGCTTGGCGGACGAGATCCCATGTCAGCCGGCGCTTCATCACCGCGAGAATGAGCGCGCCGACCGCGCCCATCGCGCCGCCTTCGGTCGGGGTGGCCACGCCGATAAAAATCGTGCCGAGCACGAGAAAGATGAGGGCTAGCGGCGGCACCATCACGAAAATCACCTGCTCGGCGAGGATCGAGAGCAGGCGCAGCCGCAGCAGCCGGTTGGCGAGCGCGATCGCAAAGGACAGCAGGACGCCGACCGACATCGTGAGCACGACGAAATCGGCGCCCGCGCGCACTCCGGTCGTGCGCATATAAAGGTACGCGGCAAGGCCGGACACGACGATGACGACAAGAAGCGAAATGACGCCGCGGCGGCCATCGGGCTCCTTGTAGGTCAGCGCGTCGGCGGGAAGTCCCGGCGCCGCCTTCGGATAAAATATCGTCACGAGGAAGACGTAGCTGGCATAGAGCGCCGACAGCACGAGCCCGGGAACGAAGGCACCCTCATACATGTCGCCGACCGAGCGTCCGAGCTGGTCGGCCATGACAATGAGCACGAGAGAGGGCGGAATGATCTGCGCCAGAGTTCCCGAGGCGGCGATGACGCCGCTCGCGACCCGCCGGTCGTAGCCGTAGCGCAGCATGATCGGCAGCGAGATGAGGCCCATCGAAATCACCGAGGCGGCGACCACGCCGGTGGTTGCGGCGAGCAATGCGCCGACAAAAATCACGGCATAGGCGAGCCCGCCGCGAATGGTGCCGAACAATTGACCGATCGTGTCGAGCAGGTCCTCCGCCATCCCCGACCGTTCGAGAATGAGACCCATAAAGGTGAAAAAAGGGATCGCGAGCAGCGTATCGTTCGTCATCACGCCGTAGACGCGCTCCGGCAGCGCCTGCAGGAAATTGGGGGCGAACAGCCCAAGCTCGATCCCGATCAGCCCGAAAAACAGTCCGTTTGCCGCAAGCGCAAACGCCACCGGGTATCCGAGCAGCAGGAACACAACGAGCGCCGCGAACATGATCGGCGCCATGTTATGGATAAGGAACTCAACCATCCTCGCTCCCCCGCGCTGCGCGCGCCGCTCACTGGTCTTTTTTCATCTCGGCGATCAGGCGCTCGGCTTCCGCCTCGATCGCCTCGTGCGACGACATGCCCCGGTACGGATCGGGGATCAGCCCGCGCATCACCGCGATCCGCTTGATGAGTTCGGATATGCCTTGCAGGAACAAGAGAACGAATCCGATCAGCACCAGCGCCTTGGCCGGCCATTGCGGCAGGCCGCCGGCATTCATCGATTGTTCGTTAAGCTCAAACGATCGCATGAAGAACGGATACGCGGTGACGATCATGATGAGCGTGAGCGGAAGCAGGAAGATCGAGTGGCCGACGACGTCGATAACGTTACGGACGCGCTGGGAAAACGCGTTGTTCACGATGTCGATGCGGATGTGCTCGTTGGAAATCAGCGTCCAGGGAGAACAGAGGAGAAAGACGATGCTGAAAATGATCCACTGCAGCTCAAGCCAGGCATTGGACGAGGTGTCGAACACCTTGCGGACAGTCGCATTGGTCGCCGAAATCAGCACGACCACCAGCACAAGCCAGGAAATCCATTTCCCAAGCCGGGTGTTTACCGCGTCGATGACGCGGCTCAGCGCAATAAGGTGCCCCACGGTTCCCATCCCCTCCCGCGCCGACAGCGAACCGTGAAGTCGCCTTCGGTGCCTGCCCAGCCCAATCGTGTCCCGCTCATGGGTTCCGGTAATCCACCTAATCCAGACCTCGCCGCGGGCGTCAATCGAAAGTTTGCCTTTCAATGGCGGGCTCGATGCGCGCGCCGTCCGCCGGACCCGAGACGCAATATTCGGAACGACGCGCATGGCGGCGGCGTAAATTTGCTGCGCGAAGAACCCGCGCACATCGGTCGCGGGCGTGGTTTTGGCGCATGTTGCGGCCATTGCCGGCTCAGCGCCGCGCCGCCGGCCGCGCCGAGGACAAGCGCCGCCGGACCACGTCCCGATGCAGCGCCTAGAGCCCGCTCGCGACGATCGGCACAGCGCCGAAACCCGACCAGCCGTCGGGAACCTTTCCGAAAGCCGGACATCCTGCGATACCGCCCCAAGCGAACAGCGTGTAACAGAACGGGGCGACGATCGAAATGTCGACGCCGTGGAACGCATGAACCATGAGATCGGTTCCGAGCGCCACAAACAACGCGGCAACGGCGATCAGGCTTGCGGCCACAACGCCCGGCAGTCGCCAGCTTTCGTTCAGACCGAGGGCGAGACCGGAACCCGTGGCGGCGAGCGCCCCGGCAAAGCTCATGGTCAAGGCCGGTCCTGCAAGACCGATCCGCGCCGTGATGAGGTCACGCGCTGCCAGGCACAGGGCGGTGGCCAGTCCCAAGGGGGCCAGACATCGAGCGTCGCAGGCGCCGGCTTGACCAGGAAGAGGGCGCCGATCAAACCGACCGCAATCGTCGATCAGCGCCGCCATTCCGGCGATCAATGCGGCGATGCACGTCGACTGGCGCGCGCATCGGCCACGCAGGTCTCCGGGGGAGGGCGGATCAGCCGCCGGTCACGCTCATGTGACGGCTCACCGCCGGCTGCTG
>WBUW01000244.1 GCA_008933495.1 Pseudorhodoplanes sp. | reverse complement strand
CGTCGCCATCCAGATGACGTCGAGATAGCTGATCTTCAGGAATTCGGCGATCAGGAAGGCGGCGGCGCCGAGCACGGGCGGCGAGATGATGGCGCCGAGGCCGCCGGCGGCGAGCAGCCCGCCGGCGGCATTGCGCTCGAAGCCTGCGCGCTTCATCATCGGATAGGCGACCGCGCCGATCGTTACCGTGGTCGCAACGCCCGAACCGGACGGCCCGCCGAGCAGGAACGAGGACAGCACCACGGTGCGGCCGGCGGCGTTGGCGCGGCTGCCCATCAGCGTCATCGAGAAATCGATGAAGAATTTTCCGGCGCCGGAATGCTGCAGGAATGCGCCGAAGATGCAGAACAGGACGATCAGCGTCGCCGAGACATCGACCGGCACGCCGAATATGCCTTCCAGCGTGATGAACAGGTGCCCGACCAGCGCGTCGAATCCGTAACCGCGATGGTTCCAGGGCGGCGGCAGATAGGGGCCGGCCAGCGCATAGGCGATGAAGCACAGCGCAATGAAGGGAACGATCCAGCCGATCGTGCGGCGCGTGGCCTCGATCAGGAGCGCAATGAAGACGACGCCGAGCACGACATCGAGCCTGTTGGGAACCGTCGCGCGATCGGTGAAATCCTCCCCGCCGGCGAGGGCATAGGCGAAAATGCCGACGACGGCGGCGCCCATGAGCACGTCCCACCAGCGAATGCTGTCGCGGAAGCGCCGCGCGACGGGAAACAGCAGGAAACAGAGCACGAGCACGAAGCCGACATGGATATAGCGCAGTTCCTGCGTCGGCACGATGTCGTAGGCGGCGTAGAGATGGAACAGCGACATCGCCACCGCGATCGCGGTGACGGCGGCGCCCGCCCAGCCGGAGAGCCGGTTGGTGGCGCCTTCTTCCTGTTCGATATAGGCCTCGGCCCGGCGGAGGTCGCCTTCGGTATCGGTCATCGCCGGCAGCGAAACCGGCTTCTGGTCGTCCGCCATGTGTCCCCCCGCAATTCTGCTTTCCCGGCGGGTTTTCCCGCCTTTTTCGCTTCTTGCCCGCCCCGCCGGGGCGGTTACCCCACATACAACGCTAGCATGTGCTTATGCGGGGGAATACCCGGCGTCAAACCGCTTCCCCGCGCTGTCCAAAATTCAGGCAAAAGGACGCGATTAACCATCGCGCAAGGCGAATTGCACTAGAAGGTAGCCCTTCGAGGGGGTAGCCGATGATCGACAATTTAACATCCTCCGGCTTGATGACCTACGCCGTCGCAGCACTCCTGTTCACGGCGGCCGCGCTGCTGGCATTCTCCTGGTATCGACTGAAACGGCAGAATGCGCGGCTGACCACCGCGCTCATGAACATGACCCAGGGCCTTTGCCTGTGGGACGCGCAGACGCGTCTGGTCGTCTGCAACGATCGCTACGTTCAGATGTACGGCATGTCGGCGGACGTGGTGAAGCCGGGCGCAACCCTCGAGCAGGTGGTGCGCCACCGCATGGCCATCGGCAAATTCAACGGCGACCCCGACAAGTATGTCAGCAGCATCCGCGCGCGCATCGCCGAACGCAAATCCAACACGCAAATCCTGCATCTCGACGGGCGTACCATCTCGGTCGCCGAACAGCCTATGTCGGACGGCGGCTGGGTCGCGACCCACGAAGACGTCACCAAGCATTACCACCTCGAGCAGGAGCGCGCGGCGATGAGCGCCGGCGATCAGCGGCGCGCGACGGTGGAATCCGCAATCGAGGCCTTCAACGCGCGGATCGAGAACTTGCTGCACTCGGTGAAGGACAGCGCAGTCTCCCTGAAGCAAACCGCGAGCACCCTGTTCAGCGCCTCCGACCAGACCTCGGAGCGCGCGCAGGGCGCCCTGCGGGCCTCCAGCGACGCTTCCGACAGCACCGCGAGCGCAGCCTCCGCGGCCGATGAAATGGCCAGCTCGATCGGCGAAATCAGCCGGCAACTGACACAGACCACCGATGTGGTGCGCCAGGCCGTGGACGAGGCATGCACGACCAATGACGGCATCAAGGGTCTCGCCGAGGCCGCGCAGAAGATCGGCGATGTGGTCGAACTGATCCGCAGCATCGCCGGGCAGACCAATCTGCTCGCTCTCAATGCCACGATCGAGGCCGCCCGCGCCGGCGAATCCGGCCGCGGCTTTGCCGTGGTGGCGTCCGAGGTGAAATCGCTCGCCGTGCAGACCGCCAAGGCGACCGAGGATATCTCCGCGCAGATTCTGTCGATGCAGAAATCGACCGACAATGCCGTCGAGGCGATCGGCCGCATTACCGCGCGCATGCAGGACATCCACACGCTTGCCTCTGCGGTCGCCGCCGCGGTCGGGCAGCAGAATGCGGTGACGCAGGAAATCTCGCAGAACGTGAACATCGCCGCGCGCGGCACCGGCGAGGTCGTCGATGCGCTCGGTCAGGTTACCGGAGCAACGACCGAGACCCGCCGCTCGGCGGAGACCGTGCTGACGGCTGCCGGATCGGTCGAAAGCGCCGTCGGCAATCTGCGCGCCGAAGTCGAAGACTTTCTCGCCAAAGTCGCCGCCTGATCCGGCGCGCCGGCAAAGCCCGGCGCGACGCCCTGGCGGGACGTCAGGCCTGGCTCGCCGCTTCCTTGCCGAGCGCGGCCTGCGCGGCGGCAAGCCGCGCGATCGGTGCGCGGAACGGCGAGCACGACACATAGTCGAGACCGACCGCGTGGCAGAAGCCGACCGAGGCCGGATCGCCGCCGTGCTCGCCGCAAATGCCGACCTTGAGGTTGGGGCGCGTCTTGCGCCCGCGCTCGACGCCGATCCTGACCAGCTCGCCGACGCCCTCGCGGTCGATCGACACGAACGGGTCGACCGGCAGGATGCCGCGCGCGGTATAGAAGCCGAGAAAGCTCGCCGCGTCGTCGCGGCTGATGCCGAACGTGGTCTGGGTCAGATCGTTGGTGCCGAACGAGAAGAATTCGGCGGCCTGCGCGATCGCGCCCGCCGTCAGCGCCGCGCGCGGCAACTCGATCATGGTGCCGACCTGATAGTCGATCTTGGTGCCGGTCTCCGCGGCGACCGCCTCGGCCATCGCATCGACGCGCGCCTTGACGATGTCGAACTCGGCGCGCGTGGCGATCAGTGGCACCATCACCTCCGGCACCACGTGTTGGCCGGTGCGCTTGCCGGCCTCGACCGCGGCCTCGAAAATGGCGCGCGCCTGCATCTCGGCGATTTCCGGATAGGCGATCGCGATGCGGCAGCCGCGGAAGCCGAGCATCGGGTTGAACTCGGACAATTCGCGCGCCCGGTTGGCAAGCTTCTGCGGATCGGCGCCCATGGCCTGCGCCACTTCCGCGATCTCCTCCTCGCCGTGCGGCAGGAACTCGTGCAGCGGCGGATCGAGCAGGCGGATCGTCACCGGCCGCCCCTTCATGATCTCGAACAGCTCGATGAAATCGCCGCGCTGCATCGGCAAGAGCTTGGCGAGCGCGGCCCGGCGCGTCTTCTCATCGTCCGCCAGGATCATTTCGCGCACGGCGCGGATGCGCTCATCATCGAAGAACATGTGCTCGGTGCGGCACAGGCCGATGCCTTCGGCGCCGTATTTGAGCGCGGTACGCGCATCGTCCGGCGTATCGGCATTGGCGCGCACGCCGAGCCTGCGCACGGCGTCGGCCCAGCCCATCAGGGTGGCGAACTCGCCGGACAGTTCCGGCTCGACCATCGGCACGCGCCCGACCAGAACCTGGCCGGCGGAGCCGTCGACGGTGATGATGTCGCCCTCGTTGAGGATGTGGCCGGCGGCGGTCAGGGTCTTCTTGGCATAGTCCACGCGGATCGCGCCGGCGCCCGACACGCACGGCTTGCCCATGCCGCGCGCGACCACCGCCGCATGCGAGGTCATGCCGCCGCGCGTCGTCAGGATGCCTTCCGCCGCGTGCATGCCGTGAATGTCTTCCGGGCTCGTCTCCACCCGCACCAGAATGACCTTGCGGCCCTGCCCCTTCAGCGCCTCCGCCTCCTCCGAGGAAAAGACGATCTCGCCGGACGCCGCGCCCGGCGAGGCCGGCAGGCCGGAGGCAAGAACCTTGCGTTCGGCCTTCGGATCGATCGTGGGATGCAGCAACTGGTCGAGCGAGGCCGGATCGACGCGCGTGATCGCCTCGTCGGTGCTGATCAGCCCCTCGTTCGCCAGATCGACGGCGATCTTGAGCGCGGCCTTGGCGGTGCGCTTGCCCGACCGCGTCTGCAGCATCCACAGCTTGCCCTTCTCGATGGTGAATTCGAGGTCCTGCATGTCGCGGTAGTGCTTTTCGAGCGTGCCGTAGAAGCGCTGCAGCTCGACGAAGGCTTTCGGCATGGCGCTTTCGAGCGAAGGCTTGTCGGAGCCGGCCTCCTTGCGCGCCGCCTCGGTGATTTCCTGCGGCGTGCGGATGCCGGCGACCACGTCCTCGCCCTGGGCGTTGATCAGGAATTCGCCGTAAAGCCTCTTGTCGCCGGTCGAGGGATTGCGCGTGAAGGCGACGCCGGTGGCCGAATCGTCGCCGAGATTGCCGAACACCATGGCCTGGACATTGACCGCCGTGCCCCAGCTTTCGGGCAGATTGTGCAGTTTGCGGTAGGTGATCGCGCGCGCATTCATCCAGGAGCCGAACACCGCGCCGATCGCGCCCCAGAGCTGCTCCTGCGGATCCTGCGGGAACGGCTTGCCGCGCTCCTGCTCAACGCGTTCCTTGTAGCGGCCGACGAGCGCGATCCAGTCGTCCGCCGACAGGTCGGTGTCCAGGCTGAAGCCGTGCTTGTGCTTGTGCTCGTCGAGGATTTCCTCGAAGTGATGGTGGCCGATGTCGAGCACCACGCCCGAATACATGGTGATGAAACGGCGATAGGAATCGAAGGCGAAACGGCGGTCGCCGGACTGGCGGGCGAGCGCCTCCACCGTGCGGTCGTTGAGCCCGAGATTGAGCACGGTGTCCATCATGCCGGGCATCGAGGCGCGCGCGCCCGAGCGCACGGAGACCAGGAGCGGATTTGTGTCGTCGCCGAAACGCTTGCCGGTCAGCTTGCCGATATGGGCAAGCGCGGCATCGACCTCCGCGGCCAGTTCCTTCGGATAGCGCCGCGCATTGGCATAATAATAGGTACAGACTTCCGTCGTGATGGTGAAACCCGGCGGCACCGGAAGGCCGAGATTGGCCATTTCCGCAAGGTTGGCCCCCTTGCCGCCCAGGAGATTTTTCATCTCGGCCTTGCCTTCGGCCCGACCGTCCCCGAAGGTGTAAACCCACTTCGCCATTCACCGGCCT
>WBUW01000243.1 GCA_008933495.1 Pseudorhodoplanes sp. | reverse complement strand
AGGCTGGCCGCATTGCCCTGGTATTGCAGATTACGCGAATAAGCGACGACCTGAATGGCACTTCCGTCCGCCCTGAGATGGCGCCAGTGCACGTCGCCGGTGCCGGGCTGCCCTGATCGGATGAATTCGAGGAACGCCGCGCGGTCTTCCTCGGGATGGAGGTCGAAAACGGTCATCGAGAGGAAACGTTCGCGACTGTAACCGTAATGGGTCACGGCGGCATCGTTTATCGCGAGAACCCGCAGGCCGTCCCGGTCGCATACCCACATAGGCACCGGATTGTTGTCGAACAGAAGCCGGAACGATTCTTCCCGCTGCTTGAGATCGGTAATGTCGGTAAGAACGCCGATGCTTCCGCCGTCCGAGGTGCGGCGCTCTTCAACCCGTATCCAGCGGCCGTTTGGCAGACGCTGCTCGTGGCTGCTCGCCTGGTTTCTGTGGCGCGCAAGCCGGGTGGCGAGCCATTCTTCTTCGCGGCTGTTCGCATCCGGATGCTGGCCGGCCGCGATGCCGGCATGCAGCACCTCTTCGAACCGCGCGCCGATTTTCAGCGCATAGGCGGAGGCGGCATACATTTCGGCGTATTTGTTGTTCCAGAGAACGTAGCGATCCTCGGCATCGAAAATCGCGATGCCTTCCGGCACGGCTGCGAAGGCGTCGAACAAATGCGCATGCGCGCGCTCGAGCTCCTCGGCCATCAGCTTGACCGAGCGATCGGTGCGCGCGCGATCGCACTCGGCATCGTCATAGGCGGCGGTAACGAGCCGCGCCAGTATGTCGAGGTCAACCTCGCCGTTGCCACGTCTCGCCTTGGCGAGTTGCCGTTCGAAAAGCCTGCCCATGACCATTCTGCGCGTCAGGCCGCGGCTTCCGTAATGGTGGTGACGGTCATGGTCTGGTTGTGCAGCTCGCAGATGCCGGATTCGGCGTGCGGCGAAATTTCGCCATACGAATAGAAGCCGAGATATTGCAGGCGCGCGCCGAGCTCTGCCCCGGCCGCTTCGATCTCTTCGGTGGTGCGCTGACGCATGAGCAGACGCCGGCCGATGCAACTGACGAGCACCGCCACCCCGTTGCGGTCCTTCGCCTCGGCGAGTCCGGCGCGGGCCTGGCGGGCGGCCTCGGCGGCGCCTTCGGCGAGCTGGGTGAAATTCCCGCGCATGAGCTGCGCGACCCAGCCCTCCGGCATGTCGCCGGCAAAGGTCATGGTCCGCCGCTCGCGATCGATGGCAAGCACCGTGCGGACCACGGTATGCTCCGGATGCCGCGGATCGTTGATCTGGAGCGGAAACAGCAGCGCGCTGCCGGGAAGACCCTTGGCTTCATCGCCGAGATAACGCTCGTAAAGATCGAGCGCCGGCTCGCCGTCGAGCTCGAACAGGATATTGCCGTCCGAGCGGGTGATGCGGCGGCGCGGACCGAACACATCCCAGCCACCGGCGCTGCCGTGGCCGATCCTTATGGCGTTGCCGTAGAATCCGATGGCGGCGACGGCGTGGCTGCGCGGCGGGCAATCGGCGCCGACCAGTGTCTGCTCGAACTTCGCCCCGTCGCCGGCAAGGCCGCCGGTCACCGGAACATGGGCGCCGACCCGCTCGGTGATTCCGGCGACCAGTTCGCTTCCATTCACATTGAGACCGTCCGACAGCACGAAAATTCCGGCCAGATCGCTGCCCTGCAGCTTCTCGCCGATGCTGCGTCCGGCGGCGCGCGAATCGAGCGCGGAATTCGCCGTCTCGCAGGCCAACTTTATGGCGGTTGCATCGAAGCGCATCGCGACCGCCGAAATCTCGTCGTCGAAAATGTCGTCGCCGCGGATCTGGCCTCCGGTCGTGCAACCGAGGATGGCGGCGTCCGGGAACATTGCGCGCAGTTCGCCGTAGCGCGACCCGCAGGCCAGCATCTCGCGCGATCCGAAATAGAGAATGACGTCCGGCTTGCCTTGCGCAAGCTCCTCGACCCGCCAGCCGGCAGACTGGCTCCACGACAAATGTCCGACCTCCATTGAAGCTCTCCCGTTATCCCGGCGCGTCGGCGACCTTCGTCGGCGCATCGGAAAACATCTGATGCGTTCTCGGACGGCAATTGTGGTGGCAATTTCTTATGCTTTAGTTACTTGCTCGAGCAGCGCCGAATTGAACGGGTTGGGTCGGACTTGATGCGATTAGAGTACAAAAAATTAGCCGAGCCTGCGTCTGCTGCGGGCGAAAATTGCGGGAACCGCGGAATGTTCCATCAGGTCGCCCGGCGCCGGCGTCAAGAAACGCAACGCAACAGGTAGCCAGCGTGCAGCGAGGCGGAATGCGGGATGGCGCGGCAGCGTTGCTCCCGGGTTTCGCTCAACCCGGGCCACGCTTTGCTGCCGCCGCGTTCCGTCCGTCATCCTTCGAGGCCCGCGCTGCGCGCCGGCGCTTAAGGATGACGGATGGCGGTTGGCGGTTGGCGCCCGCGGCGTCTCACCTACTTGTCGTCGGCCATTGCCCGACGCTTTGCGTCAGACGTCGACTTTCAGCGCGGCGATGAACGCCTCCTGCGGAATGTCGACCTTGCCGAACTGCCGCATCCGCTTCTTGCCTTCCTTCTGCTTCTCCAGAAGCTTGCGCTTTCTCGTAGCGTCGCCGCCGTAGCATTTGGCGGTCACGTCCTTGCGCAGCGCGCGCACGGTCTCGCGCGCGATCACCTTGCCGCCGATCGCCGCCTGGATCGGGATCTGGAACATGTGCGGCGGGATCAGCTCCTTCAGCTTCTCCACCATGGCGCGGCCGCGGCTCTCGCTGCGCGTGCGGTGCACCAGCATGGCCAGCGCGTCGACCGGCTCGGCATTGACCAGAATCTGCATCTTGACGAGATCGGCGGGGCGATAGTCGGTCAGGTGATAGTCGAACGAAGCATAGCCCTTCGACACCGATTTCAGCCGGTCGTAGAAATCGAACACCACTTCGTTGAGCGGCAGGTCGTATTTCACCAGCGCGCGGTTGCCGACATAGGTCAGCTCCTTCTGGGTGCCGCGCCGGTCCTGGCAGAGCTTGAGCACCGCGCCGAGATAATCGTCGGGGGTGAGGATGGTTGCCTCGATCCACGGCTCCTGGATTTCGGCGATCTTGACCACGTCCGGCATGTCGACCGGGTTGTGGATCTCGATCTCCCTGCCGTCGGTCAGCGTCATTCTGTAGATAACGGACGGCGCGGTGGCGATCAGGTCGAGATTGAATTCGCGCTCCAGCCGCTCCTGGATGATTTCCAGATGCAACAGCCCGAGAAAGCCGCAGCGGAAGCCGAAGCCGAGCGCGGCCGAGGTTTCCATCTCGAAGGAGAAGCTGGCGTCGTTGAGCCGCAGCTTGCCCATGGCCGCGCGCAGATCCTCGAACTGCGCGGCATCGACCGGGAACAGCCCGCAGAACACGACCGGAATGGCCGGGCGGAAGCCGGGCAGCGGCTCGGTCACCGGCTTGCGGTCGTCGGTGATGGTGTCGCCGACGCGGGTGTCGGCCACTTCCTTGATCGAGGCGGTGAGAAAGCCGATCTCGCCCGGGCCGATCGCCTCGACTTCGAGCTTCTTGGGCGTGAACACGCCGACGCGGTCGACCTCGTAGGATGCGTCCGTCCCCATCATGCGGATGCGGTCGCCCTTCTTCAGCGTGCCGTCGACGACGCGCACCAGCACGATGACGCCGAGATAGGCGTCGTACCAGGAATCGACCAGCAAAGCCTTCAGCGTCGCGGCCGGATCGCCCTGCGGGGCGGGCAGGCGCCTGACGATCGCCTCCAGCACCTCGGGAACGCCTTCGCCGGTCTTGGCCGAGATCGCGATGGCGTCGGAGGCGTCGATGCCGATCACATCCTCGATCTGCTGCTTGACCTTGTCCGGCTCGGCCGCCGGCAGGTCGATCTTGTTGAGCACCGGCACGATTTCGTGGTTGTTGTCGATCGCCTGGTAGACGTTGGCGAGCGTCTGCGCCTCCACGCCCTGGCTGGCGTCGACGACGAGGAGCGAGCCCTCGCAGGCGGCGAGCGAGCGGTTCACCTCATAGGCGAAGTCGACATGGCCCGGCGTGTCGATCAGGTTGAGGATGTAGTCCTTGCCGTCTTTGGCGCGGTAGGTCAGGCGCACGGTCTGCGCCTTGATGGTGATGCCGCGCTCGCGCTCGATGTCCATGGAATCGAGCACCTGCTCCTTCATCTCGCGCGCCTCGAGCGCGCCGGTGAGCTGGATCAGCCGGTCGGCGAGCGTCGATTTGCCGTGGTCGATGTGGGCGACGATGGAGAAATTGCGGATATTGTCGATGGGCTTGGCCGTCATGGCGGGCAGATAACACTGCCGGGCAAGGGCGGCAAGGCGGTGCAGATAACAACGAAAATGACCGGCAAGACCGGTCAGGTTCCGTCCTCGTCATTCCCGACGCGGGCGGGCGATAGCTCCTGCGCCTGATCTCCCCAGCGAAAGCATTTGTAGTCAAATCCGCTCTCAATGGTCGGCTTAACGATGGCGAAGAAGGGCGACACGTCGAAATCGCGCGGCGCGAACAGCGAATGATGGCGGATATGCAGGATTTCGAGGCGGCTTTCGTCGTCCACGCGCTCGATCCGGGGCAATATCGGATAGCGTACCGACTGGAACGCCTGGGCGATCAAGGTCGAGCAGATCGCGCGCGTCGGCTCTCCCGATCCGAGCGCAATCATGCGCCGGCGCCACCGCGTCGGCACCGGCGGCTGCGGCAGCAGGTAGCGCAGGAGGTCGACGATGTTCTTCAGGTCATAGGCATGGCCGATGCGCGCGACCGCAAAAGCGATCACCGCCGCCCGGTCGTCCGGCGTCAGCCCGACCGGCCGGCAGATGCGGGTATTGTAGGTGGCGTATTTCGACAACGGCGAGGCGATCACGCCGTGGCCGAGTTCGGCCTCCACCAGCACCAGCGGCTCGCCGTCGCGGTCGCCGAGGCCTGCGGACGGGCCGAGATACAGGGCGGCGTGCGACCAGGTGGACTGCGTGAGATAGCGGATCGCCGACGATATCTTGGACTCGCTGCCTTCGACCAGCAGAACGTCGCAGGGCCGCAGCGCGACGGCGGTGAGTTCCGGGCGGGCAGCCGCGTAGGGCTCGTATCCGCTCGTCGGCTTGGTGATCCGGCCTGCGATCAGATGACCGAGACGGTCGAGCAGGGTCTTGCGGTATGCCATGCCGCAAGCCTAGCGCGGCGCTGCGGGTCAGCCGAAGCCACATGCGCGTGAAGGGATCTGCGGGATGCAGGAGTGGCCGGCGGCAAGACGCACTGACCCTCTTCCTGCGCGGGACAGGGTGGCGAGCGCGGAGCGGTAGCGAGCGCGAGCCGGGTGAGGGG
>WBUW01000242.1 GCA_008933495.1 Pseudorhodoplanes sp. | reverse complement strand
GCGCAGTTGCTGCTCGAGCTGCTGGTTGCGGAACTGCAATTGCTCGAGCTGGCCGGTCAGCATGCGCATCTGGTTTTCGATCTGTTCGAGGCGCACGACAACATCGGAGGCCGACATCTGGGCCGATACCGGCGCCGGAGAGCCGGCACAGACCGCAAGAATGGCCAGCGTGGCGGCCGGGAAACGAAGACGCATTCTAGACATGGGATCTGGCAGCCTTGGATCGGGCCGCTTTCGGCCCAAGCGATCGCGTGCTTTTAGCATCAGGCGGCCCTGCGTCCAAATTGTGACTTGCGGCGGCCCCGGATGATCTGCCGCACCACAGAAGCAAACCGGCGCCTTTCGACGCCGGCGGACGGTGTGTCATGCAAGACGGGCGTGCGTCACGAACTGGCGTTGAGCACGGTGACCGCGCGGCGGTTCTGCGACCAGCAGGAAATGTCGTTACACACCGCGACCGGGCGCTCCTTGCCGTAGGAAATCGTGCGCATGCGTCCCGGATTGACCCCGCGCGACGTCAGATATTCGCGCACGGCCTGCGCGCGCCGGCTGCCGAGACCGATATTGTATTCGCGCGTGCCGCGCTCGTCGGCGTGACCTTCGATCGTGAACGAATACTGGCTGTACTGGCCCAGCCACTGGGCCTGCTTGTCGAGCGTAGCGATCGCCTGCGGGCTGAGCGTCGAGGAATCGGATTCGAAGAACACGCGGTCGCCGACATTGACGACGAAATCCTGCTGGCTGCCGGGCGTGGCGACCCCGGCCGCGCCGGTCTGGTTGGCGGTGTTTTGCGCGCACGCGGACAACGCGAGCGCGGCGGCAAGAAAGGCCGCGAAGCGGGCGGCACGGATCACATTATTGACAGGCATCATTCCGGTGCCTCCATTTTCACGTCGTTACCGGAGCATCATTCGGTCTAACCGCCGATCGTTAAGCGAACGTTCCGTCAACCTTGACCGTCCCTTGCAGCCGCCCCGAAAAGGCCGGCCCTTCCGGAAACCCTTTCGTAACGGTTAACGCCCGGTAAACGCCACAGCCATGTGGCGGTAATGGGATCACGACAGCAAGGGCGACCAGGCCGGATCGGAGGCAAAGCTCGGCGTCGGGACGCGCTGCTCGTTACGGCCGGTAATGTCGACGGTATAAAGCGCGGGGCCCTGACCGGGATCGCGGAAGAACATGATTACGCGGCCGTTGGGCGCGAAAGTCGGTCCCTCATTGTGAAAGCCTTCGGTCAGAAGGCGTTCGCCCGAGCCGTCCGGTTTCATGATCCCGATCCCGAAGCGGCCCTGCCCGATCTTCGTGAACGCGATGAAGTCGCCGCGCGGCGACCAGACCGGGGTCGAATAGGACCCCTCGCCGAAGCTGATGCGCTGGGCGGCGCCGCCGCTTGCGCTCATGACATAGATCTGCTGCGAACCACCGCGATCGGACTCAAAGCATACGCGCGCCCCGTCCGGCGAATAGGACGGCGAGGTGTCGATGGCCGGCGTCTGGGTGAGCCGCATCGTCTGTTTCGAGCGCAGGTCCATCACGAACAGGTTGGAGGCGGCGCCCTGTTGCAGGCTCATGATGACGCGCTGGCCGTCCGGCGAGAAGCGCGGCGCGAACGTCATGCCCGGGAAATTACCGACGATTTCACGCTGGCCGGTTTCGATATTGAGGAGGTAGACGCGCGGGTCGCCCTGCCCGAATGACATGTAGGTGATTTCCTGCGTCGTCGGCGAGAAACGGGGCGTGAGCACGAGTTCGTCCCCGCGCGTCAGGTAGCGCACATTGGCGCCGTCCTGGTCCATGATGGTCAGGCGCTTGACGCGCCGCTCGCGCGGGCCAGATTCGTCCACGAACACGATGCGCGTGTCGAAATAGCCCTTTTCTCCGGTGAGCCGCTCGTAGATCGCGTCGGAGATGATGTGTCCGATGCGGCGCCAATTGTCGGGCGTGGTGAAATACTGCTGGCCGGCCTGCTGCTGGCCGGCGAACACGTCCCACAGCCGGAACTCCGCCTTCAGCCGGCCGTCGGGCTGGCGGGTGACGCGGCCGGTCACGAGCGCCTGCGCATTGATCGCCCGCCAGTCGGGGAAACGCGGCACGGCGTCCGGATTTGAAATCTTCTCGATATAGGCGGCCGGATCGATCGGGGCGAACAGGCCGGAGCGGCGCAGATTGTTGGTGATGATCTGGGTGACGTTGCGCGCCACATCGATGTCGCCCTGCGCGCCGCCGGCAAAGTCAGGCAGCGCGATCGGCATGGGCTGGATGTTGCCCTGGGTCACGTCGATGCGCAACACGGCGCCGGCCGGACGCAAGCCGGCGACCGCGCCGAGCGCGGCGCCCGCGCCCAGCGTCAGGATGCGCCGCCGTGTCAGGCACGCCGGATGGCCGTTCGAATGTTCGATCATGGGGTAATTGTCTCAGAACAGGGGGGCGAATATCAACCGCGGAACATATCGCGCGGATCGAAAGTGATTTCCATGTCGCGCCAGGTCTCGTAGGTCTCCGGGCGCAGCATGTCGAAGGGCTGGGCGCGGAACACGGCGCGGACGGCGCTGTCGCGCGCGGACTCGTACGTCGTTCCGCGTCCGCTGGTGATGACCATCGGCGGCGCGGTGAGACGCCCGTCGCGGCCGACCAGCACGCGGATGCGGATGATCATCTCGCCGGCATTGCGGATGCCGATCGGCGGATTCCAGAGCTGCATCAGGCGCGCGCGCAATGCATCGAGTTCGCTCTGCGAAAGCTGCGGCGAATTCCCCGACGGCGCACCGAGCGAAGGCGTACGGTTGATCTCCTCGCCAGTGGCGGCATTGCGTTGCGGATCGCGCTTGTCGAGGAGCGCGGCGACCTTGGTGGGATCGAATTTGGGCTGCGGCGGCGGCGGCCGCTTGCGCGGGGGCAGCGGCGTGGTTTCGGCCTTTTTCTGCGCCGGCTTGTCTTTCTTCTCTTCTTTTTTCAGCGCCTCGGCGATCGGATCGACTTTCTGCTCCGGCTTGTCGGCCTTTTCGGGCTTTTTCGCTTCCGCCGGGGGCGGCGGCTCGGCGGTCGAGGCCGTGACGATTTCCTTCTTCTCGGTGACCTTTTCGGCCGGCTCCGGCGCCGGTTTCTTGTCGGCGACTTTTTCGACGAGCGGCTTGGGCGTCTCGGGCTTGGGCGCGCTCTTGATGCCGGCGGTGAGCTTGGAGAAATCCTCCGTCGAGATGAAATCGACCGGCACCGATTCCGCGGTCGCCGTCTCGAACGGCGACACGTCGAACGTCAGCATCCCCCACAGCAGGACGGCCGCGTGGAGCACCGCCGATATGGCCAGACCCTTCCTCATCGCTCCATTCAGGAATCCTGCTCGACCTCGGTGACCAGCGCCACGCGCTTGAAACCGGCGGCCGAAAGCCGTCCCATCACCCGCATCACGGTGCCGTAATCCACTTTCTTGTCGCCGCGCACGTAAATGCGCTCATCGAGGCCGCCGCGCGCCTCGGCCACAGCCTTGAGCTTGGGCACCAGTTCGTCGAGCGCGATCTCGCTGTTCTGCAGGAACACCTTGCCCTTGTCGTCGACCGAAATGGCAAGCGGTTCCTTGTCCTGATCGAGACTTTTGGCCTGGGTCTGCGGCAGGTCGATCGGCACGCCGACGGTGAGCAGCGGCGCCGACACCATGAAGATGATGAGCAACACCAGCATGACGTCAACCATCGGCGTGACGTTGATCTCGGCCATGACCGGCCGGCGGCGATGGCGCCGCTTGCCGAAAGCCCCCTCGTGCGCACCGCCCGCCATGCCCATGCCGGTTCTCCCTAGCCGCGCTCGTCGATCTGGCGCGACAGGATGGCTGCAAACTCGTCGGCAAAGCCTTCCAGCCGCGCCGCCTGCTTGTTCACCTCGGCGACGAACTTGTTATAGAAAATCGTCGCCGGAATGGCGGCAACGAGGCCGATTGCGGTCGCAAACAGCGCCTCGGCGATGCCCGGAGCAACCACCGCGAGCGAGGTGTTCTTGGACGCCGCGATCGACTGGAAGCTGTTCATGATGCCCCAGACGGTGCCGAACAGCCCGATAAAGGGCCCGGCCGAGCCGACCGTAGCGAGAACCAGAAGCCGCCGCTCCAGACGCTCGATCTCACGCGCGATCGTGACATCCATCACCTTCTCGATGCGCATCTGCAGGCCGGCGAACGAACGCGCCTGCCCTTCGAAGCTGCGTTTCCATTCGCGCATCGCCGCCACGAACAGGGCGGCCATCGAATGGGTCGGCCGCGACGACAGCGAGCGGTAGAGTTCTTCCAGCGACTGCCCGGACCAGAAGGAATTTTCGAAGCGGTCCATGGCGCGCTTGGTGCGCGCATAAAGAATGGTCTTGTCGATCGCGATCGCCCATACCCAGATGGAACAGGCGAGCAGCCCGAGCATGACCGACTTCACCACCCAATGGGCCTGCAGAAACAGGCCCCAGATCGACAGGTCGGGTGCGACCGCCGGTGCGAGTTCGGCAGGAGTCATCGAAACAGGTCCTCTTCAGGCTCCGATCGCTGGCTGCAAGGCCACTGGCGCGCCGTCGCTGGACCGGAAATGGGTCAAATGAGGGCGAAAAACCAGACACCTCGCCCGGATCGGAGTTTTCAAGGGAATTTCTGACCGCCCACCACGGCAAGCTACGAAATCCCCCGAAACGTGTCCAAACTAGGGCACCTGGTGGCCGTCCCGTCTCTAACCAGCGATGATTGTCGTTAAGGAAGCGTTACGGCCAAGGCGGCACCAACGCGGCCAGCGGGAACACGGCACCATTTTGATGACGCCCGCGCGCCAGCGGCCATCACGCAAAGATTAACGGCCCGCCTCCGTTCCGGGGGCGAGCCGCAATTCGCAGAAGCTGATCGTGCCGGCGCGTCTGCGACCCGGCCGGCCGCTCACTGGGCGTCGGGCGCCTGCGGCTCGCGCCCCTGCCGGCGTTCGGCCATGAACTGGTCGAATTCGGCCTTGTCCTTGGCAAAGCGCAGCCGATCGAGAAACTGCTGGAACTCGCGCTGTTCCTCCTCCAGCCGGCGCAGGGTATCGAGGCGATACTCGTCAAATGCCGCGTTGCCGCTCGACGGCGGCTGCCAGAACCCGCCGGCGCCCATGCGCCCGCGCATGCGGTCCATCTTGTGCTGCCAGCGTTCCATGCTTCGGGGTCCGCAACCCATTCCTTTGCTCCATATGAAAAAGGCGAGGGTCGCAAGACCCACCGGCCACCAGATCAGAAAGCCGAGTATCACCAGCGCAATCGCGACGGGCTTCGGCAGGTCCCAGGCGCGCCGCTCCAGTTCGTCGAGTTTTGCAGCAAGCGACATGTCAGCCTCTCATGTGAATGTTAATAACATTAACATAGGGACCGACGCCGAGGCTGTCAAG